>DAOVTY010000062.1 GCA_030632865.1 Bacteroidota bacterium | reverse complement strand
TACATTGCACGAACTTGCGAAATAGTAACGTGGCTTTCGTCTATTACAGTTAAAAAATCATCGGGAAAATAGTCGAGCAAACAAAACGGACGAGTACCCGGTTTACGCCCGTCAAAATATCGCGAATAATTTTCGATTCCTGGGCAATATCCTAATTCGCGCATCATCTCTAAATCGTATTCAACACGCTCCGGATTGCGTTTTTCGTCGAGCGGTTTTCCTATCTCCTTGAAAAAATCTATGTGTGCAACCAAATCATCCTGAATTTGATGAATGGAAGATTTCATGCGGTCTTTGGTAGTAACAAAAATATTTGCCGGATAAATTATTGCTTGGTTCATGTTCTGCAAAGTTTGCCCGGAAATAGGATCGAAAGTTGTAATTTCCTCAATTTCGTCGCCCCAAAATACTATACGAATTCCTTCGTCGGCATAAGCAGGATAAATATCAACAGTGTCGCCTTTCACCCTAAAATTACCACGTTCAAAATCAACTTCGCTGCGCGAATAAAGTGCATCAACCAACTTACGAAGCATGGCATTTCGCGAAACTGTTTCTCCAACTTTTACAGTCGAAACATTCTCATGAAAATCTTCAGGATTTCCGATACCATATAAACACGAAACCGATGAAACTACTATTACATCTCTACGTCCCGAAAGCAGAGCAGAAGTAGTACTCAACCTTAATTTTTCTATATCCTTATTAATCGAGAGGTCTTTTTCGATGTATGTATTTGTTGAAGGTAAATATGCTTCTGGCTGATAATAATCGTAATAAGAGACGAAATATTCTACCGCATTATCCGGGAAAAATTGTTTCATTTCGCTATACAACTGGGCAGCCAAAGTTTTATTATGACTTAAAACCAATGTTGGTCGCTGAACCTGCTCGATAACATTTGCCACAGTAAATGTTTTTCCCGAACCGGTAACACCAAGTAAAGTTTGAAAACGATCACCATTTTCAAGACCTGCCGTCAGCTGTTTAATTGCCTCAGGCTGATCACCAGTGGGTTTATAATCCGAAACTATTTTAAATTTCCTATCCATTATTACTTTCTACTCTGAGTAAATACGCTTTATAAATGTTTTAAACAATATACAGTTTAGCACTTTATTTTTTGCTCTTTAACAGCAATATTTGTAAATTCGTAGTTCAATTAGTTTGGACGCTAATATAATTTATAATAACAAAGATAATGAAGAAATTTGCTCTTTTTATCTCTTTTTCAATTTTGGTTGTAGCAACCTTTAGTGCTATTGCGCAAGAAAACAACACTGTAAAAGATACTAATGTGCAATATAAGGGAATGTATATTGGTGCTCAGGCTTCTACCAATGGTTGGGGTTTCGATGCCAGATATATTTTCAATAAAACGATTACCTTAAAAGTTGGATTCGAGAAGTTATACTTCTCTACTAGTTTAGATTATAGCGAAGGAGATATTGAATACGATGCCAGTTTAGATTATAAAACGGGTGGAATTTCATTTCTGGCAGATATTAATTACACAAAGAATCTTTATATATCGGCAGGAGCTGCATTTAACTCTTTAAACTCTGAAATAAAAGGAATTGCAGTTAGCGAAATGCAATATGGCGACATTACAATTCCAGCTTCCATGGTTGGTGATTTTGTGTTTACATTAACACCAAGTATGGATATTTCGCCGTATTTAGGAGCTGGTTTTAGAAAATTTATTGGCTCGAAGGAGCGTATTCTTTTTTCGTTTGAAACGGGGGTATATTATTTGGGAGCACCTAATATAGAAATTGAGGCTAGCGGATTAATTGCACCGACTGCAGACCCAGCTCACGGACAAAAAGAGCTATTAGAGAGTCAATTAAGTCAATATAAATTTTACCCGGTTATAAAGTTTAATCTTGCCATTAAACTATTTTAATATTAAAATATATTGTCATGGAAACTATATTAAAAACAAAGCGAATCAAACCAATTATTATGGTTTTTGTAATTCTATTTTTATCAGGTTGTGGTGAATATTTCGACAACCCATTAATTGATAAAGAGACGGGTGAAGATATTAGTTTGCTGATTATTGATTTTAATTTCTTTAAAACAAGCATGAGTTACAAGTTTTTAGATGCTTCAAATGGAACTTTAATTACCAAAGAGGCAAGAATTAATTTTACCGGACAAAACGGAAATGATATTGTAACTTTTGCAGGCGAGAAAAAAGATAATTTTTATACATCGGAAGGACAACTAGAATTAACTATCGATCCAAATATTTCTATCTCAGAAAACACAACAGTAGAATTTGCCGTGAACATAGATATTGAAGGGTATAACAATCTTGCCAAAGGAATTCAAATTCAGAACGAGGGCAAAAAAACTTACGAATTATATTTATCGAAAATTGCCGATGAAGAGGAGACCAATTTAACCGGAGATGTTGATTATAACAATGGCGATACCACTTTCTATTTTAATAGTAATTCTTCGGAAACGAAATCGGCGGTGGCAGAAAGCGAACAGTATGAAATAAATTACTCGCTTACAATAAATAACCTTTTAAAATTTCAAGATACCAATGGAAATTTACTTTTTAATTCATCGGAAGAGGTGATTGCCGAATACCAACGCGACCCAGATAATTTTGTAAAACTATCAATTCATTCATTCTACGACTATAAACCAGGAATAGAACTATTAAATGTTGAAGGTAATATACAAAGTGTTTTATTGGAGAAGTTAGAAACCGGAAAATTGAATAGTTTAACGGTTGGCGGTAAAGTAGTTGCAAATTTCAATGGAGGTGTTATAAATTCAGTTTGTAATTTTATTGGCGACAACGAACCTGTACTTTTCGGGTTTGCCAATTTTGAAAATAGCAGTTGGACGATGCTTGGGAAAGAAGTTGTTTTTGATGAATTACAATTTAGTTTTACAATAGCGCAAGTACTAGATGATTCGGTTTGTAAAACAGGCGCCACATTAACTTTCAGTTCTAATACAAAAACCAGTTTTTCTATAGATGCCGATGTTTACGATGAAAATAATAATTTTCTGATTTCTATGAATTTTAAAGGCAATTTTCCTGAAACATTTGTTTTAGAGAATGTTCCGGAGATGACTGTAAAATTAATATTTAGAGACAATAATCCTGCGTTTGCTACTATCCCATCGTTAGATAATAAAAATTTATGTGAGGGAAATTATGAAGTTGACGTGAATGTAAAGGATGAATTCACTGAATATCAAATTGTTTTGAAAGCGCTTTGTGCCAACAACCCTTCTATTGGAATTGCGCCAACTTACAATGCCGAAGTTAAAATTAAAAATAGCGAAGATTCGTGGCAGGGAATTACTATAATAGGCGGAATTACTGATGTTTTGGGGAAGCCAAATCAGGAATATGAAATTCGGTTATTGTGGGAAGGCGAATGGGAATATTCAACATATTTCACCTCGTTTGACGAAAATGGCAATTACCTTGGGCCTCCAGAAAATGAAGCTAATATAGAATCAAAAATTATAGACGATGGAAGAATCCAGATTAATATCGAGAAAATTTTTAGTCAGCAAATTTGTGATGATTTAGGCTGGTAGATGCTCGATGCTCAATTTTTAATCTTGGTACTAATTACTCACTACTAATTACATAATACTTCTTACTTACTACCTCACATCACCTTTCCAAAGTAAAATATACAGGAAAATGGTCGCTAATTCCGCCATAATAATTAGGGCCACCATAAGTTCTACTTGGCGAAACTTGTCCGTTAGTATTTTTATGTTCCATCCACTCTCTACTAAATACAAAGCCTTTATGTTCAACACATTCAAACCCTTTTTTATCGAGTAAATTTGTCGAAACAATAATATTATCAAGCATATTCCAATTCCCACGGTAATTGTACGAACCCATTTTATTTTCGGGAATAGGATACATTAAATTCACCATTCCTGAATTCTCATATTCAGGTTTTTGAGCAGCCAAACTTTCCAATAAACTTTTGTTCGATGGTTCATCGTTCATATCGCCCAAAACAATAATTTTTGCCTTTGGAGAAGCTACAACAATCGAATCGATTTTATTTTTTAAAATAGTAGCAACTTCAACTCGTTTCGGTTCCGTTTTTTCTACGCCCCCTATTCGCGATGGCCAATGATTTACAAAAACATGAAACTCTTCGCGGTTATTTGTTTTTCCTTTAACATACAAAATGTCACGAGTTGTATATTTAGGTTCATCCTTAAAACTCACTTTAATTGGAGAACTTTCTAAAACCTCAAACTCATCAGGACGATAAGCCAATGCACAATCAATTCCTCTAAAATCGGGACTTTCATAATGAACAACTTCGTAGTTACCATTTGCAAGTTTTCCTGAATTCATTAAATCAATAACAACTTTTTTATTCTCAACTTCGCACAGTCCTATAATTTCGGGTAATTCGTTTTCGTTAATCGAACTCAAAACTCTCGATAAAGTATCAAGTTTTATTTGATATCGTTCCTCAGTCCATTTTTTGCTACCATCGGGTGTAAACTCACCATCATGTTTTTCCGGCTCATTTACTAAGTCAAAAAGATTTTCGACATTATAAAATGCAATGGTTATGTTACGCTTGTTTTTATACTTGCCATTTGAACAAGCTGCAAACAAAACAAAAAACACAATAATAAAAATAGTAAGTTTTAAAATATATTTCATCTGATTATAATTGTTTATTTTCAAAGGTATCATATGTAACTCGACCATAATCATACCACTGCTTGATAATAATTATCATGCTCATTTTATAATTTATTAAATTTCCTCTCCAATTGTTACATCATAAAAACCTGTTACTAAAGTTGACATCATTCCCGCCGATTTTGCAGCCTGAATTCCAAGCTCTGCATCTTCAAATACTTCACAAAAAGCAGGATCAACACCAAGCAATTCGGCACATTTCAAGAATGTTTCGGGGTGCGGTTTTGGGTGTGTAATATCGTTACTGGAAACTAAAATATCGAAATATTTATCTAACCCTAAAATTTCCATAGTTTTCCATGCAAGACGATAATAACCACCTGTACCAACAGCCATAGGCATTTTACCGTGATATTTTTTCACCAAATCGATAACCGGAATAATTGGCTTCATTTTATGCATTATCTTTTCGTACTCGGCCTCCTTAAAATGGCCAACCTCCTCGGCATTCATTTTGGTTCCAAACTGCGCGTTTAGTTTTTCTATTGTACCTACAGCAGGAATCCCTGCCAGCGTGGCAAAAATTTCGGGTGTAAAATTAATTCCGTAGTCAACGAGAATATTTTTATACGCCCAAAAATGAACAGGCATTGTATCTGCAAGAGTACCATCTAAATCAAAAATCAGCGCTTTTGCATTAGAATTTATTTTTAATTTTTTCACGTAAAATATACTTTAATCTGCGCTCCAAAAATAGTTAATTATTCACGTTTCAACATAAACACCTTATTAATTTTCATCAATAAATAAAAATTGTCAACTTTGCCTTTCATCTATTACTGTAGTTTATGAATGATACATTTTTATATACAATTCCACAATGGTTTATATTTGCAGGTATAATTGTGGTTACTTACGGTTGGGTTGAAGACAAAAAACCATTTAGATTAATTGGAGCAGTTATTATGATACTCCTGGGAGTTTATTCGCTGGTTATACTTTCTGGCGATTATTTAGCTGCCAAAGATTTTTTAACTCCAGAAGAGATTGCCAGTGAAGAATTTGATGACATAATTATAGATGAAATTCCTTTTCTTGCAAAATTATTTCCAGCATATTTAAGTTTTGTAATATCCTCTGTTTTGGCGTTACTGGCTATTTTATTCGAACTAAAAAACAGTAAAAAATTTAGATGGTTTATTGTTCTTTCGGCACTAGTTTCTTTGTTTGGATTTTTTGTAATTGTTGGTGCTTTAAAAACTTTGTGAGATATCAAAATAAATGTTTTTAATTAGATTTGTTAGATAATTATCAATAAATCATCCAAGTTATTGACAATTTGAAATTATTATCTACTTCATTCTTATCTTGCATGCAAAATCACAATCATTAATTTAAATTAAAACCATATCGATATGAATCCACAGGCTGAAGCACTCAACACAATTATTAAGGAAAAAAGTAGTCAGGTTTACGACCTTCTTTCTGAAAAAGGGAAAGCAATTTTTTTCCCAAAAAAGGGAATTTTAGGACAAACAGCAGAAGCCAAAGGAACCAAAATTAATGCAACAATTGGTGCTGCTATCGAAGACGATGGAAGTCCGATGAGACTTGAATCGATTGCCGAAAAAATTAATATGGATCCTTCGTTGGTATTTCCGTATGCACCAAGTTTTGGAAGGCCAGATTTGCGCGCCAAATGGAAAAGCATGATCTATGATAAAAATCCGGGATTGGCTGGCGTAAATTTAAGTTTACCCGTGGTAACAAATGCGCTGACTCACGGAATCAGTATGGCTGGCTACATGTTTCTGGATGCAGGCGACGAAGTAATTGTACCCGATCTTTTTTGGGGAAATTACAATTTAACCCTTGCAAATGCATATGGAGCAAACCTTGTTAAATTCAATACATTTAAAAATAATAAGTTTGATTTAGACGCATTCGAATCAAAATTAAATGAAGGTGTAATTGGGAAAAAAGTTATAATTCTGAATTTCCCAAATAATCCATCGGGTTACACACCAACCGATGCAGAGCAAAATTCGATAGTAGAAATTATTAAAGCCGCAGCCGAAAAAGGAAATAAAATAGTTACAATTACCGACGATGCTTATTTTGGACTGGTTTACGAAGATGGAATTGCTCGGGAAAGCATTTTTACTCCGCTTTGCCAGTTACACGAAAATGTTTTAGCCATAAAAATTGATGGTGCAACTAAAGAAGATTATGTTTGGGGATTCCGTGTTGGATTTATAACTTACGGGATGAAAGGAGCTGACGCAGAATTGTACAGTGCTCTGGAAGCAAAAACTGCGGGAGCTATTCGTGGAAACATTTCTAACTCAGCTAATATTTCGCAGTCGTTATTATTAGAAGGATTTAACAGCCCCGATTATGCAGCCCAAAAAGCAGCCAAATTTACGATTATGAAAACTCGTTACAATGCTGTTAAATTGGCTTTAACTGACGAGAAATTTAAACCTTATTTTACAGCAATTCCATACAATTCGGGCTATTTTATGTGCGTAAAGTTGGCTGACGGACTTGCAGGCGATGAAGTAAGAAAAGTGCTTATTGAGAAATATAGCATTGGGTTAATTAGTTTAGGTAATGTGCTACGCGTTGCATACTCGGCAGTTGCGGCTAGCGATGTAAAAGAACTATTCGAAGGAATATACGAAGCTTGTAAAGATTGTAAATAGAAAGAAAGAATTTAGTTTACAGTCTCTGTACTCAACAAAAAAATGCCATTTCAAAAAAATTGAAATGGCATTTTTTTGCAACTCCAACTTTAAGATATATTTATATTTTAATGCATTTGGTCTGGTGAACAATTCAACATTATCCTCATCTTTTCAAAAAAGGAATAGCCCAATCAAATTAGAAAGACTCTCATTCCTCTTTATAAATCAAACGATAACTTCTTCATTCTTAGAATATAAAACCAATTTATTCAATTAATCGACACTTGCCACAATTGTTAATACTCTGTTTTTCAACCTTTTAACTAAATCAACCAAAAATAAATATAAATTAATACTACCTTGTATTGCATGGTATTAGTTTTAATACATATATTTGCATAACAAGAAACGATGTTAAGTAAAGTACATTGTAAAATAAAGTTCTATAAAAGTGTAACTTAAATAAAAAAGAGCCGTCTTAATAGCGAAACGAAAAACAAAAACATAAAATAATAACAACAAAAAAAAGAGTCATGAAAACAACAAACAATTTTCAGAAAGCAATTTTAAAATCAATGGCAGTTATAGTAAGTTTTGTATTGATAAGTTTAACTGTAAACGCACAAAACTTTTGGGGATCACTACTAGAGAATACAGCTATTAGCGAAATAGCTTTGGCGATGGTAGAAAGTAATTCAGAAACAGACCGAGTATCAACCGATGGGAATAATGCAACTGGTGTAAATTCGTTCACATATTTTATGGAAGAAGCAGTTGAAGAACCATTAGAAATAGAAAACTGGATGATTAACGAAGCATATTTTGGAGGAATTTCAATGTACCTAGAAATAGAATACGAGGAAGTATTAGATATTGAAAGTTGGATGTTAGATTCTGAGAACTTTCATGTAAAAAATAATAACTCGGATATCGAAATAAATTCGGAATATATGAAAAACTTAAAAGACGATAAGTTGCAAATAGAATCGTGGATGTTAGATGAAAAAGTTTGGAATAATTAGAATACTATATTCTTAAAAAGTGATGCCGGTAAATTTATTATCGGCATTACTTTTTTTATGTTATTTCGTAATCTTCGTGAATATCGGTTAAAACTTCGTATCCGGTTTCTGTTACTAAAATTGTATGCTCAAACTGTGCCGACAATTTATTATCTGTTGTTCGGGCTGTCCATCCATCATTTTTGTCAATATCGGCCTTCGATTTTCCCTGATTTATCATGGGCTCAATTGTGAAAATCATACCTGGTTTCATAACTGCGCCAGTATTTTTTCTAGATGCGTGATCAACTTGCGGTTCTTCATGAAATTCAATTCCCACTCCGTGTCCGCAAAACTCGTAAACAACTGAAAATCCTTTTGCTTTCGCATAGCGATTTATAACAAAACCAATATTCCCGAAACGATTACCGGGTTTCACTTGCTCAATTCCTAAATTAAGACAATGGAAAGTTGTATCTATTAACTTTTCTGCGGCAGGCGAAATTTTTCCAACTGTAAACATGCGAGAAGTGTCGCCATAATAACCATCCAAAATTGTGGTAATATCAATATTGATAATATCGCCATCTTGTAAAATTGTATTTTCAGAAGGAATACCGTGGCAAATTACATCGTTTGGAGAAATACAACTTGCTTTCGGGAAACCATGATATCCTTTTGGCGCAGGAACAGCATTATTTTTCAAGATAAATTCCTCAACTTTATCGTCGATAAATTCAGTAGATACTCCGGGTTTAACAAACTGTTCTGCAAAGTCAAGAGTTTTAGCTGCCAACCGACTGCTCTTTCTAATTCCTTCGATTTGTTCAGCCGTTTTAATTATTATTTTTCCCATCAATCGTTTTTTTTCACAAAAATGAACAAATGTTACTGTATATCAAAACTGAACAATAGTTTTACAAAAAAGTTTAATGTAAGTTAGAAGTCGTAAGACAAAAAATAATTTAGTAACAGTTTTTAAAATTAATGGATGGAGTTTGGGGAATGAAGGAAAATTTTACTTCGGACTTCTGTCTCCTAACTTCCAACTTTATAATTATGAAGCATAAAAATCATCTTTCAACAAGATCATATTTCATCAATCGTTTCGGAAAACTTTCAACCTCGTTTATGTTTTACCAGTTGCAAGATATTGCTTGGGAACATGCCAAAATACTTGGATTTGGATTCGACAAATTAATGGAAGATGAACAGTTTTGGGTGCTATCTAAGCTCCGTGTTAAAATTATACGACGCCCAGATTGGGGCGAAGATTTTACTTTGG
This sequence comes from Bacteroidota bacterium, assembly GCA_030632865.1. GTDB lineage: Bacteria > Bacteroidota > Bacteroidia > Bacteroidales > Prolixibacteraceae > Draconibacterium. The sequence goes on along the minus strand of DAOVTY010000062.1, from coordinate 3,608 downwards.
AAACATGGTCGCGCGGAACAGATGGATTTTATGGTTATCGTGATTTTAATTTTGTTGACAAAAACGAAAAAATTATAATTGAGGCAACTACAAGTTGGCTTGTTATTAACTTAAAAACAAAACGAATTGTTAGAATTGCTGATCTCGACAATTTCCCAAAATATGAAGAGAGCGTTTTCGGGAAAAATGCGGGCAAAGTAAGAGCCCCAAAATCAGAAGACCAATTAGAATTTACACCCGTTCTTTTTACCGAAATAGATATTAATCAGCATTTTAACACCGGACGATATCTAGAGCGAATTATCAACAGTTACGATTTTGATTTTCATGAAAAGAATGAGTTAGTTGAATATGAAGTTAACTTTTTAAAAGAGGGTTTGCAAACCGACAAACTTGCCGTTAAAAAACAAATTATAGACGACACTAACCATATTTGCAGTGTTGTGCGCGAGTGTGATGGTGTTAATTTAATTTGTGCAAAAATGGTTTGGAAAAGTCGCTGACTTGGGAATTTGAGTTTCTAACTCAAACATTTTTTCTTCCGACGGACTTAGGAAAGTCCGTCTCCCTACGACATCAGTTTAACAATCACTTTCACTTTTTCTTCCATGGGCAAATGCCCGTTAATCCAGTGAATTTTTGTGCCTCGTTTTTCCATTCCACGAAACCATGTCATTTGGCGTTTTGCAAATTGATGAATGGCAATCTCGAGCTTCGCAAACATCTCATCAAAAGACAATTCACCAATTAAATGCAGAGTCAAAAATTTATATTCCAATCCGTAATAAATAAGCTGCTCAGGCTTAAGCCCCGAATTAAGTAAACGTTGAACTTCATCTAACATTCCCTCGTTTAACCGTTGCTTTAATCTGATAGTAATTCTTTGTCTTCGCATTTCCCTATCAAAATCAACACCAATATTCAAACTATTAATTTCAGGATATGAAGTGTCAAGTTTTGGGGTTTCTGCATAATACTTTTCAATTTCGATGGCTCGCACTGCGCGACGGTCGGTTTCTACATCAGTATGATTATGTAGTTTTGGTCTTAACTTCTTTAAAATTTCGGTTAATTCATCAAGAGATTTGCCCTCCAACTCTTTACGTAATTCCTTGTTTGGAGGCACTTCAATTAAACGATAGTTTTTCAACACTGCTTCTAAATACAACCCACTTCCGCCACACAAAATCGGCAATTTATTGCGCGATTTTATCTCCTCAAAAACTTTAATAAAATCGGTTTGAAAGCGATACACATTATAATGAACACCAGCATCTTCAATATCAATTAAATGCGAAGGAATTTCAACACCATCAACAAAATAATCTTCATAATCTTTGCCTGTTCCCAAATCCATTCCGCGGTATATCTGCCGCGAATCTGCTGAAATTATTTCTCCAGTTATTTGAGAAGCAAGATTTGCTGCAACTCCGGTTTTCCCCGTTGCCGTTGGCCCTAAAATAGTTATTAAATTGTATTTTGGTTTCTCTATCACCGTTTCAAAAAATTTGTTGGTTACAAAGCTAAGAATATTTAAGAACTGACTTTACAAAACAAAACTCCCAAGAACAGATTTAAATACTTTATAAAATTTCTTAATAATTTTCACACATCATTAAAATAATTACATAATGAATTATATTTGTGCATGAAGCAGAATTCGATTGCAATACTATTAATTCTGGCATTTGGTTTGTTTGGATGTTCTTCAAAACAGGAACTTCCACAATTAAAAGTTCTAGTTTGGAATATCTGGCACGGTGGAAATGACGAATCACTGCCTTCAGACGGAAGACCTTCTGTTATCGACATTATTAAAACATCAAAAGCCGATGTGGTATTAATGATCGAAACTTATGGTTCCTCAAAACTGATTTCTGATTCAACCGAATTAAATTATCACCTGATTTCCAGCAACCTCTCAATTTATTCGCGTTTTCCAATAACAAAACAACTAGCATTTAGCGATTCTATTTCCACCTTTAATTTTGGTGGTGTTGAAATTCTTGCTTTCGACTCAATTCCAATCGCAATTTTCGATACTTGGCTACATTATTTGCCAGACACAAGACTTGCACCAACTCATCTGCCAGAAGATTCTATCTTGGCATGGGAAAACAGAGGGACTCGCGACGATGAGATTTTCAAAATAATCAACTCAATAAAAACATATTTAAACAACAGCGAAAGTGTTCCAATTATATTGGGCGGCGACTTAAATAGTCATTCTCATTTAGACTGGACAGAGGCTACAAAAGATACATTCAATCATGGTGGTGCAATAGTAAATTGGACAATTTCTAACGCATTAACCAATGTTGGATTAATTGACAGTTACCGTGAAATTAACCCAGAACCAATGAAACAATTGGGTAAAACTTGGATTTCGGGAATGAATAAAAACGGTGAATTTGGATATATGAAAGAAGACAGAATCGATTACATCTACTATAAAGGGAGTAAACTAAAAGCTACAAGTTCTGAATCACACACTCAAATCCCAGGAGAAATATTGGAATTCAGGAATAAAAAAATCATGTATCCATCGGATCACGGATTTGTTCTTACTACTTTCGAAATTAATACCAATAAAAAATAGAATGATAAAAGAGGCGTGCGTAGAAACATTTAAAGAGGCAAAACTTGCTGAAAAACGTGGAGCAAATCGTATTGAATTATGCTCCAATTTGGCAAACGACGGGTTAACACCATCTTTAGAATTGATGAAAAAAACCATATCAGAACTAAAAATTCCAGTAATAACAATGGTGCGTCCACGAGCCGGAAATTTTGTTCATACAAGAAAGGAAGTGGAGCAAATGAAAAAAGATATAGATACGGCAAAGCAAGTTGGAGCAGACGGAATAGTTTTAGGATTGCTCACTTCGGATAATAAAATTGATATTGAAAACACCCGTATTTTAGCTGACTATGCAAATCCACTTCCAGTAACTTTTCATAAAGCAATTGATGAATTGGAAAATCCGGTTGAAGGAGTAGTAGAGCTGTTAAAAATTAATGGCATAAAACGAATTTTAACTTCGGGTGGAAAAATAACTGCCGCTGAAGGTAAAGCCGTAATTAGAGAAATGATTAAAATAGCTGAAGGAAAAATCACCATTTTGGTAGCTGGAAAAGTTTTAGATTCAAACGTTAAAGAGATTCAAAAAATAACCGGAGCTAAAGAATTGCATGGACGGAGAATTGTGGGCGAACTTTAAGAAAGTAGGCAGTCGCTGTTTTCAGTCACAGTCGTAGACAACAATACGTCAAGCTGCTACAACAGCTAGAAGAATAAAATACAAATAAAAATAATCTCAATACTATTTAAATGAAAAAATTAATTCTATTTATTCCGATTTTGTTTGTACTAATTACAAACGCACAGTACGAGCACGAAATAACGCCATATACTTGGCCAACAGATGAAAAAGTTCTTGAAAAACTGGAAGACTGGCAAGACATGAAATTTGGTTTGTTAATGCACTGGGGAGCATACAGTCAATGGGGAATTGTAGAGTCGTGGTCTATTTGCCCAGAAGATTATGATTGGTGCCAACGCAAAAAAGGAACAAATCCAGGCGACTATTTTACCTATAAAAAAGAGT
>DAOVTY010000147.1 GCA_030632865.1 Bacteroidota bacterium | reverse complement strand
TCCGCGCCCGACTTTTTTAATTTTCCCCGAAGATTTTAAATCTTTTAAAGTTTTATCTAAAATCCCATTTATAAAATTCCGACTTTTTTCGGTACTGTAATATTTCGAAAGTTCGATATATTCATTCATCGAAACTTTTGTAGGTATCGATGGGAAATAGATAAATTCGGAAATAGCAAGTTGCAACATAAGAATGTCCATAAATGCAATTCTATCCATGTCCCAGTTTTTAGAGTGCACTTTTATTAGTTCACGCAACTCATCGTGGTTAATAATAGTTTTCCGAATTAAATTTTTTGCAAAATCATGGTCTTCTTTATCTTTATAAAGAGGTAATAATTTGTGGTTAGAGTCAGTATATTCATTAAATTTCTTAATCGTTTTTACTATCATCGAAATAACAAATTCAATATCGTCATTCCAAAAAATACTCTGCTCTTCAAGCACAATATACAAATCTTCGGTAACCATAATTAACTTATTGAATAGTTTTTCAATAAATTTTCGGTCGTCTAAAAACGATCGGTTTTTATCGGCAAGGTAATTTTTATACAAATCCGATTCGAGCATTATAAGATAAAGTTCTTTTATTAACTCGGGATTATTTATCCAGGTTAGTTTTTTCTGTTCCAGATAATCGTTTAACTGCCTGTTATCTCGCAATTGCTGAATAACTGTATTGGTAATAAACTTTGTGTTCGGATTAAGGTCTTCGTGTGTTGGTTGAAGTTTTTTCTTTTTTATTTCAATTCGCTTTTCGGCGTAATCAGCAATACCTATAACCAATGCCATTAAATAGTGGTAGAGATCGTAAGATTTGTTGATGCAGAAAAACAGCTCTTTGTCGGCTTTGCTGAGCGATTTTTCTTCTGAAGAGTAGTAGGCGTATAATACTTGCAACACCTTTGTTCTGATAATTCTTCTGCTAATCATTTTTAATGAACTTCATAAATTTGTGTCGGTAAAATTAAAACTTTTTTGAAAAAGAGTGTCAGTTTTATATTTTTAATTTAGTGTAGTTAACCTAATATTTAATTCTAATGCAAACAGCTGATATAAAATTTATAAATTTGAATATTTATACAACTAAAGTTGATTTTACAATTCTGATTTTATCTATTTTCATTATTTAATTTTTCAATTTGAACTGTTAAGTCTACTTTTTCATAAAAATACTTATGCGCAAAATTCAAATACCGTAATATTTTAAAAGCATTAAACTTTTGAAAAAATCTATTTTCGAAAGTTTTTATAGTTGAACAGTTTTTATTTAAATCGTTGAGATCGTCCCAAAAGTTATCATCTTTTAAAAATTGCTCAACAGTTTTCGGTAAACCAAAAATTATTTTGGTAAAATCAGCTTCATAAATTTTATAGAATTTCTCTTTTATATCAAACAATTCCTTTAAATCTATAAAAGATTGCAGGTTATACGTTAGAGTTAGATCTTCCTCTCCGTTCATCCACTTTTGCAAAATTGGTCCGGTGCCAAAAGGCACTCTATCAGACAATCTTGCCGACGGATAAACTTTTGTAGTAGAAATTTCGCCCACCGCTCCAATTTGCACTAGATTTTGTAGAAAATAAAAATCTTCGCCAGCCTGTCTTCTGTTCATTCCGCCTCTTTTTACATAAGCCTCGGCAGTTACTGCAAATGCAGATCCAACGGTAAACATTGAATATGGATACCCAGTAAAATCTAAGGCATTTTTGTAGTATTCAAGGTATTTTTCGTAAAGTAAAATTCCTTCTAGTTGTTTATTGTTTAGCCCGTTTTTTTGATGTTCGAAAGAAATTGTTGCTCCAACATTTTTAGGGTTTTGTTTGAAATGATTTTCAATCTCCACCAAGTAGTTTTTTGCAACAAGTGTGTCGGCATCGAGCGAAACAATTATTCCTTTAGGTTTTTCTAATATGTTAAAACGCCTAACAGCTTCGTCCATTCCATTTTTTCGTGCTAACCCGGCTCCTGCCCACTTTTTTTGTAATTCGATGGGCCCAATAATATTAAAACTTAGCTTATTGTTTTTTAAGGTTAAAACACTGTTTTCAAGTTCTGTTTTAGTTTTATAATTAAACTCTTTAATATCTTCCGAAGCAGTTTCTGAGTGATTAATTAAAACAATAATTTCAACTTTTTGGGTAGGTAAATTGCACGAGTTTAACGACTCGAGTGTTTGTAAAATATTGGGTTCGCGAATACATGGAATAACAATACTAATACCAACCTCAGAGCTAGGAGTTCTACTTATTAGCGTTTTCCTATTTTGTTTTTGTAAGTATTTATTTGCAAACATTTAACCTAATTAATTTTAAGTTTTCGTAATAGAATAATTTGTGAATTATTCAGGTTGATTATAAATCTACAATTAAGACAAAAAAAAATCCGGAGGCAATCCGGATTTTTAAATATATTTTCAACTTTATTATTTTGTCTCTGCGGCGTATCTTTCGTTCAATGCCTTTAAAACATCAGAAGTTAAGTTGTCTGCTTCATCGCCAATTAATATATTTGATGCGTTAAAAACGTAATCGTATTTATTATCAACATTCAACTCTTTTACGTAATCCATTAATTTATCCAAAATCTTTTTGTTGTTTTCAGCCTGAAGTTCAGAAAGTCTAGTTGATAATTCCTGATCCATTTTTAAAACTTCCTGTTCCATTCCAACTAATCGGTCGCGCTCTTGTACCGCACGCTGCTCGCTAAGAAAACCACCACGTTGCAATTTTTCTTGAAATGCTGCAGCATCTTTTTCGAATACCTGACGTTTTATTCCATATTCAGATGTGTAAGCTTCCTGTTTTTTAGTAAAATCATCGTGCAAATCTTGCGATAAATCATAATTCAAAAGTACTGAATCAGCTTTAACATACGCAATTTTCAAACCGTCTCTATTAATAACGGCTCTCTCTTCTCCATCTGAGCCATGCTCATTCGACTCTTCACCCACAAAATGCAATACATATAAAACCGCAATAGCTATAAATAGCACAATACTTACAATTAACGATGTTCCTTTCATCCTACAAAAATTTTAATTTTCATTTTAATTACCTGACAAAGGTAATTTTTTAGTTGAAATGCGATTGCTGAAATCAATACTTTTTTTATCTAGTTGATTATCAGTGGTGTTGGTTTAAAACATGTGTAAAATCATAGTATTCTGCTGATAAACATCATTGAAAAAACCCTATTATCAGTTGTATTTTTACGCTTTATAAATTTATATCTATTAAATAAATATGTTGAATAAGTTAATTGCAAATATATTGCCACATATGCCCAAAAAAATGGTTTGGTTATTTTCTAAAAGATATATTGCGGGAGAAACAATAGAAGAAGGTTTGTTGGCCTCGAAGTTGTTGAATGAAAAAGGGATGGAAATTACCATCGATTTATTGGGCGAATTTATCGAAACTATTGACGAAGCTAAAGATAACAAAGATGAATATATCGAGATTATAACTCGGTTTACAAACGAAAATATAAAGGGTAATTTCTCGCTTAAACCAACAATGTTTGGCCTTTTAATCGATAAAGAAATCTGTTATAATTTTATTAGAGAAATTGTTGAGTTAGCTACCAAAAAAAATTCTTTTGTTAGAATTGACATGGAAGATTCGCAATGCGTTGATATGGAGATTGATATTTTTAGAAGGTTGAAATTAGAATTTCCGGCAAATGTAGGACTTGTAGTTCAAGCGTATATGCGACGTACAATTAGTGACTTGGAGGCTTTAAATGATATAAATAGTAAAGAAAACCCTATCAGTTTTAGATTGTGTAAAGGTATTTATGTTGAAGCTGAAAATATTGCTTTTCAAGGGTTTAAAGAAGTTCAACAAAATTTCTTGACTGACTTGGAATACATGTTTAAAAATAAAATGTACGTTGGAATAGCTACTCACGATAAATTTCTTGTTAACGAGTCTTTTAAATTAATTGAAAAATATAACGTTCCGAAAAGTATGTACGAGTTTCAGATGCTTTATGGAGTTACCCCCGATTTGCGGAAATCAATTTTAGCGAAAAAGCATTTAATGCGTGTTTATGTTCCGTACGGAAAACAGTGGTTTGGATACTCTACCCGCCGTTTAAAGGAGAACCCTAAAATGGCAAAAGAAATTATTAAAGCTCTTTTTGTGAGAGGATAGAAGTTGAGAGATAAATGAGTAAAGCGTTAATGAATTAATGAGGAATTGAACTTTTATGGATGTCATCTTTATGAGTTTTGAATAGAAAGAGATCATCCATTTTGTTTGATAAAAGCGTATCATTTAATCTCGTAAATTAATTCACTCAATGGTCGTTTGGGCACATGATGAATTTCATCTGAATCGCGCCAATATTTTATGTCATTATTTTTCATATCGTCTAAAACACACTTTTCTGCTGGTTTTCCAAGAGCAATTAACCACAGTATTTCCAGATTAGCAGGGAGGTTCAAGATTTTAGCTACTTTATTTTTGTTTACCGATCCAATTGCGCAACCACCAAATCCATCTTCAACTGCTCCCAATAATATACTTTGCATTGCAATTCCATCGTCGCAAAAATAATTGTCTGATAACGATTTATCGTGTAAAATTACAATATAAGCAACAGGTCTTTCATTTACAGCCGGTCCTTTCCAATTAGTTAAAAAACCTGCCCATCCAAGATTTGGAAATATTTTCTTGTTGATTATTTCTTCGGTACAAACAAAATATTTTAATGGTTGCATGTTTCTTCCACTCGCCGAAAAACGTGCAAGTTCAATCCACTTTTCAATCTGTTTTGAATCAATTTTAACAGTTGAATCAAAACGTCGGTAACTTCTATTTTTAATAATTAAATCGAGTATCATTATCAGTTCTTTAAAACACCATAAATTGCACTTAAAGATAAATTATTAATTCAGTTTTAGCAATTTTCAAAATTCATCTTTTTGATCAAAAAAGTTTTTATTAAAGTTTACAAGAAAGAGTTTTTCTGTAGGGCGAGTAAAAGCTGTGTACATCCATCTATAATATTCGGTGTCTAACATATCTTCATTTAAAAATCCATGATCAACAAAAACAGCTTTCCACTGGCCGCCTTGTGCTTTGTGACAGGTAACTGCGTACGCAAATTTTACCTGCAATGCGTTAAAGTAAGGATTGTCTTTTACTTTTTTCCAACGTTCGCGTTTATTTTTAACATCAGCATAATCTTCCGAAATCAAATCGAATAGCTGGCGGTTTTGCTCGTATGGGAATGAGGCTGACTCTATACTTAATGTTTCTAAAAATATTTTACAATCTATTTCCAAATTTTCGTAATCGATAAATCCTAAACTAACATTTGCAAACCGGAAACCATATAGCTCTTCGTATCCATAAATAGTTACAATTTCGGCAATGTCACCATTGGCAATAAAATCTAATTTCATTTCGTCGTCAACCCAGAAATAGTTGTTCTTTACCACCATCAACAAATCACCTTTCTCAACTTCATTCTCTTTATATAAAATTGATCCACGAATGCCTTTGTTAAATAAATTAGCTCGTTTGTTCGATCGTGTTACAATAGTTGTTTCAAATAATCCATATTTATCGTACGCACTCGAAATAGTTTCAATTAACTCTTCACCCGAAATACGCTCAACGTCGTCAAACGAATTAATATCAATTGGAAAAAACCCTGAATTATCATTAAAGCTTCCAATTCTGTTCCGAATTTTTGTAGCATTAAATAATATTCCAGAATCTTTTGCTTGCCTAACTACCTCTTTTAATTCTACTTCGTTTACACTAAACCCGTAATACTCTAGCGATGCAGCTTCCAAAGCCGGACTAATATTTAGTTTTACAGGAGGTAACTGTGCAGTGTCGCCAACCAAAATTAATCTACAATTTTTGCCTGAATAAACATACTCTAACAAATCCTCGAGTAATCTGCCACTACCAAAAACAGAGTTTTCGCTTAACTCGTTAGAAATCATTGAAGCCTCATCAACTATAAAGTATGTATTTTTATATAGATTTTTATCTAACCCAAATTTCCCCATCCCATCGGATGAAGATTTTTGTCGATAAATTTTTTTATGAATAGTTAGTGCCGGCATTTTACAGTATTCAGACATAACTTTTGCAGCTCTTCCGGTTGGAGCTAATAAAATGGAACGAATTTTGAGAGAGGTGAGAGATTGTGTTAGAGAAAAAACCATAGTAGTTTTTCCCGTTCCGGCATAGCCTTTAATCAACATTATTTTGTCGGGCTCGTCAGACGTTATGTAATCGGATAAAACGTCAATTAATTTTTCCTGACAACCTGTTGGATTGAATGGCAAATTAGTATTTAGTATATTTTTTAAATGATTTTTAATCATGCTTGTTAAAATAACTTTCTGTAAACGAAGCTAATTTATTTTTTTTTATAAATTTGCAAACAAAGAATGAATTTAATAAAACTATAAAAATGAAAATTGTATATCAAATTTTGCTTTTAATTGCTGCTTTAGTTTTAACATACTTTATTTATCAAAGTATTCAGCGCCCCATTGAATTTGAAAAAGCCAAAAAGGCACGTTATGAATCTACTGTTGAAAAGCTAAAAGATATTAGGAAAGCTCAGATTGCTTATAAAGATGTTTATGGCCAATTTACAGGAAGTTGGGATACGCTTATTAATTTTGTAGCCTACGATTCAGTTAGGAACGTTCGTAAAATTGGAGAACTAACAGATAGTATGATCGAAGCCGAGCTTTCTGAAGCGAAAGCAATTGAAATGGGATTATTAATTCGCGATACCATTCGAGTAAGTGTTATCGATGCAATTTTTGGAGGATCGTTAGATGCTAACGACCTTAAAATGGTTCCGGTTCCGGGAGCGCCAACTGAATTTCATCTGGGAGCAACATTAATTGTTACTGGCTCGGGGATTAAAGTACCGGTTTTTGAGGCTAAAGCACACAACAATGTTGTTCTTAATGGTCTTAATCCGCAACTGATTATTAATCTTAACGACCGTAGCAGAACAAATGAGAAATATCCGGGACTACGGGTTGGTTCGCTTATCGAAACAGTAAATAATTCTGGTAATTGGGAGTAATTCAAATGTCTGAATTAGTCTCTTCCGAATCGTTTGATGTAGAAAAAACTTACGAATATATATTATCCATTCAGGTTAGCCTGGATGGATTTTCTTTTTCCATACACTCGCAACAGCAAAAAATACTTGCGCTTAAATCTACTCAACTTAAAATTAGCAACACTGCATTAATTCCTAGACGATTTAATGATTGGCTAGAGGCTGAAGAGTTAATTAAAAGGCCATTTAAAAAAATACGTGTTTTTGTTTTTAGCAATAAATTCACATTGATTCCTGAGAAATACTATCTCGATACTTTAAAGCAAAAAGTTGCGTCACTCCTTTTTGAGGAAAATAGTGAATTGGAAATTGCAGAAAACGTTATCGGCAAATTGTTAACCAGATTAATTTTTGCTTTACCAACTGGTTTAAATAATGTAATTGCAGAACAAATTGGAGAGTGTGAAATAGTACATCCGATAAAAACAATATTAAATAGCCTACCCAAAACTGATAAAGAAAATGGATTGGTTTTACTTTTCGATGTAAAAGATTTCTATATTATTTTTTTCAGAAAAGATAAAGTGCTATTAATTAATAATTTTAAAATGACACATGTAAACGATGTGGTTTATTATATTCTAACAACTTTAAAACAATTGGAAATACCAACATCAAAAACCAGTTTACATATAACAGACTCTATTAATAAGTTACCTGAAATTGAGAATTCTTTACAACCCTATTTTAATGAAATAGAGAAACTAGAGTTGATTCCTTTCAAATTAGAGTTAGTATAAAACTAATAATATAGATTAAAATAATTTGTAAAATTT
>DAOVTY010000162.1 GCA_030632865.1 Bacteroidota bacterium | reverse complement strand
ATTTGTCCGCATTTAATATAATTCCCTACGGCATCTTCGTGATTAAAAAATACATTATTGATATTATCTCCAATAATACAAACTGGAAATCCATTTTCTATCTGGTTTTTATTAAATATACTGCCTTTTTGTAATGTAATATTAAACAGATCTAAATAATTATTATTAATGCCTTCGAGTACAACAGGTTTACTTTTTCCATTTAAAATTGCAGAGTAATTAAAAGAAATAACAGGACTAACTTTGCTAACACTTGGTATTATTTGCTCGATTGCAGAAACGTCAAGAAGAGTTAATCCGGGTGAGAATTTTTTTGTGCTAATTTGTATTTCATCGTTGGTAGATTGTTCTGTTGCCTCGTTATTTATAGTAGTTTGTGTTGGTGAGATTATAATATTATTTACGCCAACCATTTTTATTTGATCAATAATTTCCTGTTCTGCACCGTTACCAATTGCAAGCATACTAATTACTGCGGCAACACCAAAAATTATCCCCAAGGCTGTAAGCAGAGATTTTACACGGTTGGCAAAAATTGCTTCTACACCACTTGAAATGTCGTATTTATATCTTTCGTAAATTTCTATCATCCTATAGTTATTGTACTACTTCCATTGTTTATAAATGAAGGCTTATTTAACTTAGTAGATTCAAATTTAACAACTTCAAGTGCCTTTTTTGCTTCCTCTTTTTCCTTTGCTTTACGCTCTTCTAATTCGTAAAATAAATCCATACCTTCAATAGACAAATCTTCGATATTTTCTTGTGTGGTCAGGAAAAGCTCATCTCCTTCGTGTACTCCTTCATTTACAATAACATAGTTTTCATTTTTGTCACCTAAGTCAACTACTTTTTTTACTAATCGAGAGCCTTTCTTTAAAAGAACAAATTGCATACTGTCATTTTTAAAAACAGCTTCAGCAGGTATGAACAATGTATCAGAATATTGTCCGGTTTTAATTATATTACTGGTTGTCATTGCTGGTTTTAAATCAGTAATTTCACCAAATACTTTTATTTTAACTTCAAAAACTTTAGCATCGCTTTTTGGCATTGGCTGCCCAATATTTGCTACCGAAAACACTTCTCCTTCTAACGTTTTGTCTGGTAAGGCATCAATTCCTAAGATAACCTTTTGTCCAATTTTTAATTTTGAAATATCGATTTCGTTTACATAAGTTATTGAATGCATTGCTGAGAGGTCGGGAAGTGACGCGATTGTAGGACTCCAAGGACTTACAGTAGAGCCAATTTTAATTTTTTCGCGAGAACGATCTTTTACATAAATAACCATTCCTGAAATAGGGGCTTTTATTTCGAGTGAATGATAGGCTATATTTAGTTTTTCTAATCTGCTTTGTCGTTGTCTAACTTCAATATAGTATCGTTCTACCCTTGTTTTTGCTTGGCTTTGTTTTAATTTGTATCCTTTTATTTCTTGTCCAAGTTTTCTTTTGGCTTTGTTTAAATCCATCTGCGCTTTCCTAATAATTGCAGGCGACTCAAAAACCGATTCGTTGAGAACAATTTGCATCTCCTCAACATCTTCTTGTGCATTTATTATTAAATCACGATTATTACTTAACGACAAGCTAGAATCCATTTTAGCATCTTCGAAATAGTTAACCCTCATTTCTAGATCTTCTTGGGCTGAAACTATTATTTCTTCAACAACTTTGTGGTCTAGCGCTGCAACAAAATCGCCAGAATCTACAACAGTTCCTTCTTCAACTAAATCGGTAATTTTAATTTCGTTAATCCGAAGATTACGATCTCTTAAAACATCAGGAACAACAATCTTTTCAGAATTTTGAGCTTCCAATTGCCCACTGGAATAAACCAGAATTTCAAATGGTCCTCTTTTTACTGTTGTTATAATGTTGAAGTTGTTACTTTTTTCTCGTGGGATAACAAAGAAAGCCGTCAGAGCAATTATAGTAATTATAGTAAAAGTAAATAGTATTTTCTTTTTCATAGTTGGTTTCTGCTTTGTTTGCGTACTTCGAATATTTTTTTTTGACATAAAAATATTGCTAAGGTTTAATGCATGAAAAAAAATAATCCTAAAATTAAAATATCTTCCTTAGATAATTAGAAAGAATTTTTTAGCGAAATGCATATTTCTTTAAAACAGCAATCGCATAATATGATTATAATTTTATTTACCGGCTAATTCTTTCATTTCTACAGGTGACTCATTTAATACCAAATCTCCTATGTTTATTCCTTTTGTAACAATAATAAATTCATCATTTTCTAACCCAGTTGTTATGATTTGTTTTTTAGCTCCGTCTTTTGTTTTTAGGTATAAATATTTTGTTCCGTTCTCTTTAAAAACAATATTTAGCGGAACAAAAATTGCGTTATCATAATTTGCAAGTATTATATCATTGTTGCTTGTCATCGAGGGTTTTAGTCCATCATTACTTTCATTGAGTTGAATCAAAACCTTAAACACTTTCATGTCAAAATCTTTATGATTTTCTCCAATTCTGGCAATATTTTTTATACTTCCCATAATTATTTTTTCAAGAGCATCAAAGGAAACTCTTACACTATCTCCTACTTTTATTTTGGCAATATCTATCTCTTTAACAAATATCTCTGATACTACTTCAGACATATCGGGGAGTGTTGCAATTGGTGGTGCAAATTCATAGGTTGAAATGTTATTGTCTTTGCTGTATTTTTTACCATCCCAGCCTTTGCCGAAAATTAGAATCCCATCTTCCGGAGCTGTAATTCTTGCTGCTTTCATTGCTCGCTTATATTTCCCGATTTTAATATTGTTGGCTTCAACGTTCTCTGCAGCGCGGGCAACCCTTATTTTTAATTTATTTTGTTCTAGCTTATAATCTCTAGTTTTTTTTGCGATACTATTCTCTGCTTTTATATATGTCATTCGCGCTTTTCGTTGATAAGCTGGTGATTCGTAAACCGATTGCTCTAAATCAATTTTGTTATATTCCAGATCAAGTATTGCATTTGTAATACCTTCTCGCATTTCGGTGAGAGCAACGGCACTATCAATCTTCGCATTGTTAAGTTCAGACATTTCTTTCTCTAGTTTTTGCTGCTCTTCTCTCATTCTTGACATTATCTGGCTTGCATCTAGTTGAATAACAAAATCGCCTTTTTTTACATCTTTACCATCTTGTGCTAAATTTATAATTTTCATCGACCAAAGACGTAAATCACGGTCGCCTAAAATTTTAGGAGCTCTAATAATTGTAGCGTTAAGTCCATTTATTTCACCTTTACAATTTAATAAAGCTTCGAATTTCTCTGATTTTACTTCATAAAATTTTTCTGATTTTTTATTAGAAAGTTGTGTTGCTGTATAGATTGCAGCAAAAATCAGGATTAAAATGAAACCTCCTATAATTATTTTATTTTTAAGTGCCATTTTTCTTAGTCTTCAAAAATTAAATAAAAGCTATTATTATAAAGTTTATTTTCTCAATATTATGAGCGCAAGGAAATAACCGGATCATTTTCCGAAGCTTTTTTTGCCGGAAGATACCCAAATGTAATCCCAATAATCACAGATACACCAAAGGCAATAACAATACTAAATACTGAAATTATTGTTTTAATATCAAACATAACGGTTATTACTCTTGAAAGAATAACACCCAATATAATACCTATTATTCCTCCTGTTAAACTTATTAATGTTGATTCTGCAAGGAATTGTGCAATTATATCCTTTTGTTTTGCTCCAACTGCCTGACGAACGCCAATTTCACGAATTCTTTCTAATACAGATGCGAGCATAATATTCATTATCCCTATTCCTCCAACAATTAACGAAATACCAGCAATTGCTCCTAAAACAACATTAAATATATTTTTAGTTTTTTGCTGTTGTTTTAAGAGTAGTTCTGGAATAGTAATTTCAAAATCGTACAGCTCGGAATGTCTGCGAAAAAGTATACGTTTAATTAATGTTGCTGTTTGGTTAAGTTGTTCTGTTTCTTTAACCTGAACAATAATTTTGTCCAATTGATTCAAATTATTGTCGGTGTCAATAGGTTCTTCCTTTTGTTCCGATCCTCCAATTATCATAATCATTCCATTTGAGCCTCCTCGTTGATTTGCTTTTGCAATTTCATCAGCTCTGAGAAGCGATCTGTTTTTAAAACGAAGTAGAATGGTTTGAATAGGAATAAATATTTTATTGTCTGAACTACTTATTCCCAATTCGTCAGATGCAGAGGAAGTAAAATCGCGACGTTCTACAACTCCAATTATTTTCAGCCAATTTTGCCCACATTTAATGTATTTCCCAATTGGATCATCTTGCCTAAAAAACTGGGTTTTAATATTATCGCCAATAACGCAAACCGGAAGACCTTTTTTAGTTTGCGATTTATTAAATTGTGTGCCACTAGAAAGTTTTATATTAAAAAGGTCAAAATAGTCGTTTTCTATACCCTCTAGAACAACGGGTTTACTCTTTCCATCGAGTAGTGCTGAATAGTTAAAAGAAATTACGGGAGTAATTTTTTCGATGGTTGGTAAAATTTGCGTAATTGCTTCAACATCGTGTAAAGTTAATCCTTTCGAAAACTTTTTCCCTCCTACTTTTCCGTCGTCGTTTTCGCTGTTATTACTTCCACCTTGGTTAACAATATAGCTACTTGGCGTAATAACTATATTATTTATTCCAACAAGTTTTATCTGTTCAAGTATCTCTTGTTCTGCACCGTTCCCAATTGCAAGCATACTAATTACTGCAGCTACTCCAAAAATTATTCCCAGCGCTGTTAGAATCGACTTAACCCGGTTCGCAATAATTGCGTCAATTGCAATTATAATATCATGAGAATATTGTTTTATAAACATTATATTATTTTTTTGGAATTATTTTGAGGTGTTTTGGGTACTATTTGCTACAGAAAATTGAATTGTACGAGTTAATTTTTCACTTTGCGTTTCCTGCTGTTTTCTGTTGTTTTCTTCTTCCTTAACTCTTTTTTCTTCCTTTTTACGTTTAATATCTTCATAAATCTCTAAACCTGAGATAGAACGCGATTCTGCATTTTCAGGCTCCAGCGTATAAAGTTTTTGCTCTTCAGAAACTCCCTGTAGAACCATTATATAGTTTTCATTCTCTTCAGCGGTTTCAATAACTTGTTTTATTTCTTTTCCTTCTGCAGGGAAGACGTATGATAGACTGTCGTTATTATACACCGATTCTATTGGGATGTAAAGTGCATTTTTAAAAAAGTTAATTTGAATTGTATTGCTGGTAGTCATTGCAGGTCTTAAATCGGGGTCTGAACCATCTATTTTTATTTTTACTTCAAAAACTTTAGCATCGCTTTTAGGCATAATTTGACCCATATTTGCAATAGAAACAACTTCTCCGGTAAGTTCTTTATCGGGAAATGCATCAATACCAATTTTTACCTTTTGTCCTTTTTTAATTAATGAGATATCGATTTCATTAATAAAGGTTTTTGTAATCAAGCTATCCATATTCGGAAATATAGCAATAATTGGATTCCACTGTGAAACTCTAGATCCTGTTTTTGTTGATCCTCCATAAGAGTGTTGAAAATAGGAAATGATACCTGATCTTGGAGAATAAATAATCAAGGCTTCGATTAATTCTTGAAGTGCTAGAACTCTTTCTCTTATCTGTTTGTAATTAATATATTTTCGGGTAACTTTATTTATTTCTTGTTGTATTTTTAGCTTGTAGGCAGTTTTTACTTGTTCGAGTTTACGGTTTGCTTTATCCAGATCCATCTCTGCCTTTCGTTGTAATGATGGCGATTCGTAGATTGATTCTTCAACAATAATCTCTTTTTCTTCTAGATCTAAACTGGCGTTAACAATTATGTCTCTCTGGTTGCTAAGTATTAGATTTGAATCTATTTTACTGTCATCGTATTCAGAAAGTGTTTTCTCCATTTCATCCAATGCCGATTTTAATTGCTCTTCAACTGCCTGATGATCTAGCGTGGCAACATAGTCTCCGGAATCAACATAGGTTCCTTCATCAATCAAATCGGTAATTGTTAAATTAGAAATTCTAGTTTGTCGGTCTTTCATTTTCTCTGGAATCAGAATGTTGTCCGAATTTTTAGATTCCAACTGTCCTGTTGAGTAAACAAGGACTTCAAAAGATCCTTTTGAAACGGTTGAGGTAATTGCAAATACTTCACTTTTAGATCGTGAAAAAACAAAATATACTATTAACAAAATAGTTACTATAAAAATAATGGTTAACCAGAGTTTTTTGTTCATGGTTGTTCGTTTTTGGTTTTTGTTTGAAGAACTTGGCTTTATTTAACAAAAATTATGCCTCAATTATGGAAGTTGATTAATGTTTACTTTTAGTACTAAAATTTAAGTTTAGTTTTAACCGACTTAACTGTAACGTACAGTTCACTAAAAAATTTCAACAAATAAGTTAAGGAAACCTATTTGTTGTAAAGAGAAATATTTGACACAAAAAAAAAGGATGTCTTCCGACACCCTTTTTCATACAATATATATAGTATATTATTTTACTGAATTCATATACTCAATAAGTTCAACAACTTTAGTTGAATAACCCATTTCGTTATCGTACCACGAAACTACTTTTACAAAAGTGCTAGTTAATGCGATTCCAGCTTTTGCATCGAAAACAGAAGTTTGAGCTTCGCCGATGAAGTCGTTAGATACAACTGCATCTTCAGTATATCCTAAAACTCCTTTCATTGTAGTTTCAGAAGCTTTTTTCATAGCAGCACAAATTTCTTCGTAAGAAGCTGCTTTTGCTAAATTTACAGTCAAATCAACAACCGATACGTTTGGAGTTGGAACGCGGAATGCCATTCCTGTTAATTTTCCGTTTAAAGAAGGAATTACTTTACCTACTGCTTTTGCGGCTCCGGTAGATGAAGGTATAATGTTTTGTCCTGCTCCACGTCCACCTCGCCAGTCTTTCATAGATGGAGCGTCAACAGTTTTTTGAGTTGCAGTAGTAGCGTGGATAGTTGTCATTAAACCATCAACAATACCATAGTTATCGTTTAATACTTTTGCAATTGGAGCCAAACAGTTAGTAGTACACGATGCGTTAGATACATAAGTCATATCACTTTTGTACTCAGTATTGTTTACGCCCATAACAAACATTGGAGTGTCGTCTTTTGAAGGAGCAGACATAACTACTTTTTTAGCACTAGCATCGATATGCCCTTTAGCAGATTCTTTTGTTAAGAAAAGTCCAGTTGATTCAACAACGTACTCAGCACCAACTGAATCCCATTTCAAAT
>DAOVTY010000320.1 GCA_030632865.1 Bacteroidota bacterium | reverse complement strand
GCCTCTTTTAATCCTTTTTGAAGTGCATTAACAATAGTCCATAGTTTCTTTTTGTGTTCCGGTTCGTTACGCAACATATCCAGTCTTTTCAAAGCCCCTTTGGTCATTACCATTGGAAGAGATTTTGCAAATGTTTGCGAACGCATATTGTAACGTAGGTAGTAGCAAATATCTGTGTCAGTGGCTATGAATCCACCAATTCCTGCCATTGCTTTTGCAAATGTTCCAAAATGTAAATCAACTCCATCCTGAACACCTTGATGCTCAGCAGCTCCGGCACCAGTTTTTCCCATTACCCCAAAACCGTGTGCATCGTCAACTAGCAAACGGAAATCGAAATCTTTTTTCATTGCCACAATTTCATCGATTTTTCCAAGGTCGCCCGACATACCAAAAACTCCTTCGGTAATAACTAAAATACCACCTCCGGTTTCAGCAACACGCTTATTTGCAAACTCTAACATTTTGTGGCAGCGCTTCATATCGTTATGTGGGAATACAAAACTTTTACCACCTTTAGCTTTATGGAGAAAAACACCGTCCATAATACATGCGTGCGATTCAGAATCGTAAACAATTACATCATTTCTGCCTGCCATGCTGTCTATTACCGAAACCATTCCCTGGTAACCGTAATTTAATAAGAATGCATCTTCTTTGCCAACAAAATCAGCCAACTCACGTTCAAGCTGTTCGTGAACAGCGGTTTGTCCCGACATCATTCGTGCTCCCATTGGATATGCCATCCCATAATCGGCAGCAGCTTCTGCATCTGCCTTTCTAACTGCGGGGTGGTTTCCAAGTCCCAGATAATTGTTTAAACTCCATGTTAAAACTTTCTTTCCCCTAAATTCCATCCAGGCTGAAAGTTCACCTTCTAATTTAGGAAATGTAAAATAACCATGAACTTGTTTCATGAATTTTCCAATATCTCCCTGATTCTCATCTCTTCTAAATTTATCAAATAAATCCACGCTTTTTGATTTTTTAATTAATTAAATGCAAATGTAAACTTTTTTAATTTTTTGCCAAATTTGTTAAATTATACTAACCAATTGCCCATTGTTTATAATTGATATTTATATTCGCCCCGAAAAGAAAATGAAAATTATGTTATAAAACTCTAAATGAACTTACTACAAAAAACATTTTAATGCTAAATACGTTGAAAGTTTAATGTTCTTTTAGTTTCATGTAAATAAAAAATATATATTTTTGCGCAATGTTTATGAAAACGAAAAAATGGATTTTTGGATTGATAGTTTTTGCAATGCTTTTTAGCTCGTGCGGTAGCTTTAATAAAATTGTTAAAAGTACTGATTACGAATATAAATATAAAAAAGCTATAGAATACTACGAGGATGGAGAATATGTGAAGTCTGGAACCTTATTTCAAGAACTTGTAAATATTTATAGGGGAACAAGTAAGGCCGATAAAATATATTATTTTTATGCAAAAAGTATGCTTGGACAAAAGGATTATTTAATGGCCGGGCATTATTTTAGTACTTTAATAAGCGAATTTCCAACGAGCGATTATGTTGAGGAGGCACAATATATGGTAGGGTATTGTTCTTACCTGCAGTCGCCAAAGCCAAGGTTAGATCAGTCGGTTACGCAAGAGTCAATAGACGCGCTACAACTGTACATTAACCTTTATCCATTTAACGATAGAGTGGATGAAGCAAATAGATTAATAGATGAACTGCAGGATAAATTGGTTTATAAATCGTATTTAAATGCTAAATTATATTACGATTTTAGTAATTTCAAAGCTGCTGTAATAGCACTTTATAATTGTTTAGAGGAGTATCCGGATAGTAAATATAGAGAAGAATTAATGTTTATGTTATTAAAATCGAAGTATTTATTAGCAGTTGGAAGTGTTTTAGATAAAAGAGAAGTTAGACTCTCTAGTGCTCTCGACGAATATTTTACCTTTGTTGATGAATACCCCGAAAGTAAATATAAAAAGGAGGCATTAAAGTTTCACGAAACTACCTCTGGTTTATTAAATTATAAAGAAGAAGAATTAAATATCAATTAGAATATGGATTACAAAAAAACAAAAGCATCACCGTCAACTATTTCGCGCAACTTAGAAGTATTGACACAGGAAACAGGAAATATTTACGAAACAGTAATGCTTTTAGCAAAAAGAGCAAATCAGATTTCGTCTGAATTGAAAGAGGAGTTAAATCAGAAACTTCAGGAGTTTGCTTCTTACACAGATAATCTTGAAGAGATTTTTGAAAACAGAGAGCAAATTGAAATTTCGAAGTTTTACGAGCGATTACCAAAACCAACGTTAATTGCATTTGAGGAATTAAAAGAAGGAGAAATTTATCATCGCAATCCAACTCGCGAAAATAAACAACGCATATAAAAAATATTAAGGCCTTATGAGGCTTGCAGGAAAAAACATAATATTAGGAATTACCGGAAGTATAGCTGCTTATAAAGCAGCTATACTTTTAAGGTTACTTATTAAAGAAGGAGCCAACGTACAAGTTGTAATTACCGATTCTGGTAAAGAATTTATTACTCCGGTTACCTTGTCGGCATTGTCGGGTAACCCTGTTATTAGCGAGTTTTTTGGTGCAAATGATGGAACATGGAATAGTCATGTTGATTTGGGACTTTGGGCCGATTTAATGTTAATTGCCCCTGCCACTGCCTCAACAATGGGAAAAATGGCAAATGGCATAGCAGATAATATGTTGGTTACAACTTATATGTCGGCTAAATGTCATGTATTTATTGCTCCTGCTATGGATTTAGATATGTTTGCCCATCCATCAACTCAAAAAAATATTTCTATTTTAAAAG
>DAOVTY010000165.1 GCA_030632865.1 Bacteroidota bacterium | reverse complement strand
AGGGTTCGATTTGGTTCTCCGAATTATGGTACAAAACCTGCCAACTTTTGGGTTTCAACCCTTTCTAATAATTCCGGTAAAACGAAAACGGATTGCGCGGTACATGCTCAACAAATCGTTGTTGCACTTTTTTAATTTTCTGCCTCTGTTTTTAATTTTACCATTTGTTTTACGAACGGCAGTTAATCAATTAGCAACTCCGGTTTTATTTGCTTGGCTGGCATCGCTGTTTTTTATGATTTTTGTGAACCATTTTCTTGCCATTTATATAAAGTGGCGCACCAACGAATCGAACTATTTTTTCTATGGATTTCTTGCATTTGCCGTTGGAGTTTTTGCAATCGATTATTTTAATGTTTTCGATATTACCACAACATTTGGTAAAGTTTTTGATTTTGTAGTGCAATACCCTGTGGCTGTTATAATTTTCCCTACGGCAATAATTGCATTATATTTTTTAAACCATAATTATTTGTGGAATAGGTTTTATCTCGATGAACTCTCTCAAAAGAAAAAACAGGGAACAACACATGATTTTTCGTGGCTGAATAATATTGGCGAATATGGCAAAATGCTTTCGTTGGAAGTTAAAATGATTGCCCGCAACAAACGACCTCGTACCACTGCTTTAATGTCTATTCTATTTATTTTTTATGGGTTGTTAATTTATAGAGATTACGATGCTGACACGCCAGAATTTATTCTTGTACTTGGAGGAATGTTTATGACCGGAGTTTTCGGGATGATGTATGGTCAATTTTTTCCGGCGTGGCACAGTAGATATTATTCCCTGTTAATGGCACAAAATGTAAAAATGAAACAGATTTTGCAATCGGCATTTTTTCTAATGGCGGCCACCAATATTATTTTCTACCTACTTTCGTTGGGGTATATGTATATCACACCAAAAGTATTATATATACATTTTGTGGTAATGCTTTATAATATTGGAGTAAATACGTTTGTAATATTTGCACTCGGATTAACCAGCCGAAAATCAATCGACCTTGAACAAAAAGCAATGTTTAATTACCAAGGAATGGGTGCATCGCAGTGGCTAATTACATTCCCAATTCTTTTAGGTCCATTGGCGGTTTATGGCGTTATTACTTTACTCTTTGGGAATATTGTTGCATACATTGTTCTAGGCACACTCGGATTAATCGGCATTATTTTACATCCGCGTTTATTAGACTATTTTACCAAACAGTATTTAAAGCGTAAGCATAAAATGATATCGGCTTATAAAGCAACGTAATAGATTTTCAGACAATGGGATATAAGATTTTCAGACTGAAGAAATAATATTAAATCAACAATAATCAGTAATAAATATAAAATGATATAAGCAATTAACTTACAAAAAACATACAACGGAACAACCGTACTCGATTTACCTGAATTTAAAATTAATGATGGCGAAGTTTTCGGATTAGTAGGAAACAACGGAGCCGGCAAAACTACATTCTTCTCGTTGGTACTCGATTTAATACGTGCAACTCGCGGGAAGATTCTAATCAACGAAATTCCGGTTGCAAAGTCGGAAGATTGGAAAGCACACACTGGCGCGTACATAGATGAGAGCTTTACGATTGGTTACCTTACACCCGATGAATATTTCAATTTTATTGGAGAATTGCGCGAAATGAATGAAAATGACGTTTCCGCTTTTCTCGACAGTTTTAAAGAATTTTTTAACGATGAAATTGTTGGCAAAAAGAAATTTATACGTGACCTCTCAAAAGGAAATCAGAAAAAAGTAGGTGTTGTTGGCGCATTAATGGGAAAACCCGAGTTGGTAGTTTTAGACGAGCCGTTTGCTAATCTCGACCCATCGTCGCAATTTAAACTGCGCCAAATTATAAAAGAATTTGCTGCCGAACATGGAAAAACGTTTATGATTTCGAGTCATAACCTAGACAATATCACCGATGTTTGTGAGCGTATCGTAATCCTTGAAAAAGGGAAAGTTGTAAAAGATGTTCAGACAACAGAATCTACTTTATCAGATTTGGAAGAGTTTTTTACGGGGGTAAAAGCGGATACTGCTTTTCTAAATGAGTTGTAAATATTAGTTCTTATTTTTTCAGATTTAGGATTGAGAATTTTTTCCTATTTTTATAGAACATTAAAAATCAGTTATATAAATGGAAAATCAGGAATCAATCGCAAAACAAGCATATTCTAAAATGGCTCAATTGTGCAGTCGTTCTGAGCAATGTTCTTCCGATATCAGAAAAAAAATAATTGCTTTTGATTTGGATAACGACATTGTAGACGACATTATTGAGGAGCTAAAAGCTGAGAAATACCTGAATGACGAACGGTATATAAAAGCATACGTTGCTGATAAATTCAGAATTAATAAATGGGGCAGAATAAAAATGCGTCATTACTTAAGAATGAAAGGTTTGCCAGAGGACGTAATTAAAAATGAGCTGGATGAAATTGATGAGGAAAAATACAAAACAGTTTTAATTAAAACGATGAAAACCAAGGCAAAAACTGTTAAGAAAAAGAATAGATACGAAAAAATGGGGCAGATTATCAGGTTCGCACAAACTCGTGGTTTCGAGCCCGAATTGATTCATCGGTATATGAATTTGGTGTTAGAATGAAAAAGTGAAAATCACAAAATTTCAAAAGATAAACTCCAAATAAGCTCCAATGCACAAAAATCAAATTACAAAATTGTTTTCGATGTTTGAATATTGTTTTTGAAAGTTATTTGAATTTTGATATTTGTGATTCGATGCTTGTTTCTAAATCTTACTACATTTGCCATTCAATAAAAATATTAATGATATGATTTTAAAAGACCAGGTAGGTAATCTTCTGGAACGCCGTGACGCGTTAAGGAGGCATCTTTGACTACGATGCAAAAATAATACAACTGCAAGAAGAGGAACTCAAAACTCAAGACCCTGAATTCTGGACACACCCAAAAGAAGCCGAAGCCCAAATGAAAGCAATCCGCACGATAAAAGTGTGGACAAATGGATTCGAAGAAGTCAATAATCAAATTGAAGATTTTCTTGTACTATATGAATTTTTCGAAGCAAAAGAGGCAACGGAAAAAGAAATTGATAAATCATTTGCAGAAACTATTGTAAAAGTAGAAGAGCTGGAAGCAAAAAATATGCTTCGTAACGAAGAAGATAAACTTGGTGCAGTATTAAAAATAAATGCCGGTGCAGGCGGAACAGAAAGTAACGATTGGGCCGAAATGCTTTTTAGAATGTATTCGAGATGGGTAGAAAAAAACGGCTATAAACTTAAAATTGCCGATATGCAAGCCGGCGACGAAGTGGGAATAAAAAGCTGTACCATAGAAATTGAAGGCGAGTTTGCTTATGGTTATCTGAAAAGTGAAAACGGAGTGCATCGTCTTGTTCGATTGTCACCATTTAATGCACAAAATAAACGAATGACCTCGTTTACCTCGGTTTACGTTGCTCCATTAATCGACGATACAATTAAAATTGAAGTAAACCCGGCAGATATTACCTGGGATACTTTTAGGAGTGGCGGTGCCGGCGGACAGAATGTAAATAAGGTTGAAACCGGTGTACGGTTGCGGCATGGCCCTTCAGGAATAATTATTGAAAATACAGAAAGCCGCTCGCAATTTGGTAATAAAGAAAACGCATTGCGTTTGTTAAAATCTCAACTTTACGAAATTGAATTACGAAAACGTAGTGAAAAGTCAAATGCAATAGAATCGCAAAAAAAGAAAATTGAGTGGGGCTCGCAAATTAGGTCGTACGTTTTACAGCCCTATAAAATGGTAAAAGATGTGCGTACAAGCTACGAAACTGGAAATGTAAATGCTGTTCTTGATGGTAATTTGGATGGTTTTATAAAGGCCTATTTAATGGAATTTGGCGGTGAGTAGCGGAAAATGTGTCTGATTTATATTTATTGTAATTCATTGTATTCTTATATTTTAAAATCGTAATAAATATCAATCAACCACAACTTAATCACTTTTCTCACTTCTCAAATTATTTTGAAATTTCATACTCTTTTCTGATATTGGGAAATATTAATAAAATAGAAGCTTATGTATTCCGACCAGCACTTCACAAATCGCGAAATAAGTTGGCTTTCGTTTAACGAACGTGTTTTACAAGAAGCCGAAGATTTAAATACACCGCTTTTCGAGCGTATTCGTTTTATTGGAATATTTTCGAATAATCTCGATGAGTTTTTTAGGGTTCGGGTTGCAACTGTTCGCAGAATGGTTGACTTTGGGAAAGATGAAGAAAATTTGCTGGGAAACTATAATCCTAAAGAATTATACGATGATATCCAGAAAATTGTAAGTGGCCATCAGCAAAAAGTGCAGGCTGTTTTTAAAGATATTTTAGCGGAGTTAAAGGAGAACAGTATTTTTTTGTTAAATGAAAACGAACTTAATCATCAGCAGGGAGTTTTTGTAAAAAAATATTTTTACGATAAAGTGCTCCCTAATTTAGTGCCAATAATGTTGCGTAAAAAAACTAAGTTCCCATATTTACGAGATCGTTCGGTTTATCTTGCTGTAAAACTTTCAAAAAAATCTAATCCCAAAGATATTGCATATTCACTTATTCGAATTCCAGGAAAATCGGTTTCACGATTTCTTGTCCTTCCAAAAAGTGGCAAGAGAAAATATGTAATGATTCTTGACGATGTAATTCGCTACTGTTTAAATGAGTTGTTCTTTTATTTCGAATATGATAAGTATGAGGCGTATACATTAAAAGTTACACGCGATGCTGAGCTCGATATAGATGATGATATTTCGAAGAGTTTTATGGAAAAAATGAGCCACAGCTTGAAAAAAAGGAAGAAAGGAAAACCTGTTAGATTGATTTACGATAATAAAATTCCGGATGATTTAAAAGGGTTCATCCTGAAAAAAATGAAGTTAGATAGCGAGGAAAATACTGTTGCCGGTGGTCGTTATCATAATCACCGAGATTTTATGAATTTCCCTGCAATAGGAAAGAAAAAACACTACTATTCAAAACTTCCTCCGTTCCGACATAAAGATTTACGTCAACACACAAGTGTTTTAACCGTGCTTCGTAGAAAAGATATAATGTTGCACTTTCCGTATCAAACATTTAATCATATTTTAGACTTGTTACGCGAGGCAGCAATAGACCCGCAAGTTAAAGAAATTGGTATAACCATTTATCGTGTTGCAGGTAATTCTAAAGTTGTAAATGCACTTTTAAATGCAGTTAGAAATGGAAAAATTGTAACAGTTGTAATAGAGTTGCAAGCCCGGTTTGATGAGGAAGCTAATATTTTTTGGTCGAATAAATTGCAGGAAGAAGGTGCAAATGTTATTAATGGGGTGCCAGGAATGAAAGTGCATAGTAAACTGGTGTGGATAAAACGTAAAGAAAATAGAGGGTTTAGAAATTATACATACATCGGTACCGGGAATTTTGATGAAAATACAGCTCGTGTTTATGCCGACGATGGGCTGCTGACTTCGGATCCGAGACTCGCTGATGAAGTGGAAAATGTTTTTAATTTCTTTAAACATAATTATCAGCATTTTAATTATCAGCATTTGGTTGTTAGTCCGTTTAATATGCGTAAAACTTTTGCAAATAATATTGACAATGAAATTGAGTTGGCCAAAAATGGCAAAAAAGCCTGGATGACAATTAAAATGAACAGCTTAATCGATCCTAAAATGATGAGGAAAATTTACGATGCCAGTAGGGCAGGAGTGAAGATTACTCTTATTATTCGTGGGATTTTTGGAATGCAGGTTGGGCAAAAAGAACTTAGCGAGAATATTACTGCAATAAGTATTGTAGATAAATATCTGGAACACTCGCGCATATTTCTTTTCGGGAACGATGGAGACGAAAAAATGTATATATCTTCAGCCGACTGGATGCCACGTAACTTAAATAGGCGTATCGAAATTGCTTGTCCGATTTACAATTCTGAAATCAGAGATGAGTTAAAAAGGATGTTAACTATTCAGCTAAAAGACAATACAAAAGCACGTATTTTAGATTCAGGATTAATAAACAAATATAATATTGGCGACGAAAATAAATTTCGTGCACAGGAAGATTATTACAGATTCATTAAAAACAAACATCATATTATTATGAAAATATATCACAATCCACGCTGCTCTAAAAGTAGGGCAGGTTTACAATATCTCGAGGAGAAAGGTTACGATGTTGAGATTAAAAAATATCTGGCTGAAGGAATTTCGAAAGGAGAATTGAAAGAGATAATCTTGAAAACTGGTAAAAACGTGTTCGATTTTGTTCGTACACAAGAAACCGATTACAAAGCAAATTATAAAGGAAAAGAGTTTTCTGATGATGAGTGGATTACAATTTTGGTTGGAAACCCTAAATTGTTACAACGCCCTATTGTTGTAAATGGTAGCAAAGCTGTTTTGGCAAATCCACCAGAGAATATTGAAGAAATTGTTTAACTATACTACTGAATTTTCTTGTAAATATCCAAGTTTTATTAAATCGTTTTTGTCTTTTGTTAAATAAGTTTTACCATTTAAAATAACATAAATATCATCGCAAATATCTATTATGTGCTCATACAAATGGTCGGTTATAATTATTCCTTTATTCTTTTTTTCTTCGTTTATTATTCTTTTAATTGTGTCAACATGCACTGGCATAACTTGTGAGAAAGGTTCATCCAGCATACAAAATTTTGTTTTTGAAGCAAGAATTAAATAAATTTCTAAAATTCTATTTTCTCCTCCTGAAAGACTTCTTAATTTAAAGTTGTAATATTTTTCAAAATTTGGGAAATATTCTATGAATGCAGAAAAGTTTAAATTGAAGTCTTTAAAAACTCTTTTAATCTTTAAGTTTTTTGGAATAAAATTGAATTGAGGTAAATATCTTAAAGTTTCAGGATTTCGGAATCCATCAAAAATTGCTTTCCCATCTAGTCTGATTGATTTATTATTTGTTTTAAGTTCTCCATATATAATATTCATTAAACAGGTTTTTCCCGTTCCA
This sequence comes from Bacteroidota bacterium, assembly GCA_030632865.1. GTDB lineage: Bacteria > Bacteroidota > Bacteroidia > Bacteroidales > Prolixibacteraceae > Draconibacterium. The sequence continues at coordinate 198 of DAOVTY010000165.1, read as the reverse complement.
TTTCGTCCAAGTATTCCAGTTGTTTTCCCAGTCTCATTTTTGAGAAAAACATCCTGAAGAACTCTTTTAGTGTCAAATTCAAGAATAATACTATCAACTTCCAGGGAGTGTTTCATGAAGATTTGAGGCTAAAATTATTATGGTAATTAAGAAAAACAAAAAATCAAAAGTTATTATTGGAATCCAAAGTTTGAGTTT
>DAOVTY010000280.1 GCA_030632865.1 Bacteroidota bacterium | reverse complement strand
TAATAACTTGTGGCGTGCACATTCGTTATCAAAATGTAAATCGATGTTATTAAAAATCCATTGTTTTGGATTTATCTCAATTCGCTCGTTGTTATAAAGATCTGCAAGCCGGTCTAGCTCTTCCCTAGATATTTCTTTGTCAACAATTATTATTGCATTGTCGAGATCGCCACCCTTAATCAAGTTATTATTTAAAAGAAGTTCCAATTCATGAAGAAAAACAAATGTGCGACAATTTGCAATTTCATCTTTAAATTTATTTATAGAATCTAAGCTGGCAAATTGGTTATTCAACACTTCAGATTTAAACGAAATCATTACATTCAAACTATAATCATCATCAGGAAGAGCAATAATTTCAGCACCTGATTTTTCATCGTTAATCTGTATTTTTTCTTTTATTTCGAAGTATTCTCGTTCCGCTTCTTGCTCAACTATTCCAGCTTTTTCAATGGCTTCAACAAAGTATTTAGAACTACCATCAATTATTGGTGCTTCTTCATTATTCACTTCAATTAACACATTGTCTAGATCCATGCCAATTAGAGCAGCTAAAGTATGCTCTATTGTACCAATTCTAGCTCCGCCTTTTTCCAACAAAGTTCCTCTTGATGTATCAATTACTAAATCAACATTTGCCTCAATAACCGGCTCATTTTCAAGATCTACTCGTTTAAACTTAAAACCGTGATTTTCGGGAGCCGGCAGAAAATTCATCGTAACATTTACTCCTGTGTGTAATCCTTTTCCTTCAATAATAAATGAATTTGCCAGTGTTTTTTGTCTTACAACCATACCAAATCTAATTTTTCTGAATTAGTTATTTGCTTTTTTTATTGTCTTTATTTCTTTCTGAAGTTGAATAACTTCATCGCGTAATTGGGGTAAATTTTTATAAACAGTAATTGACTTAATTGCATCTTTAATACTAAGCGTTGGGCTACCAAGAAGTATCTGATTACTTTTTAAAGATTTTGAAACTCCAGATTGTGCACCAATCATTACATTGTCGCCAACAGTAAGATGCCCGGCAAATCCAACTTGCCCTCCAATCCGGCAATTATTACCAATTTTTGTTGTACCCGCCAAACCAGATAAAGCCGCAATCACAGTATTTTCACCAATTTCGCAATTGTGGGCAATTTGCACCAGATTATCTATTTTACAACCTTTCCTGAGTATAGTGGAGCCCATTGTCCCACAGTCAACAGTTGAGTTTGCTCCAACTTCCACATTATCTTCTAAAATAACATTTCCGATTTGAGGTATTTTCTTGTAAGTACCATCTTTCTGAGGAGCAAATCCAAAACCATCGGAGCCAATAACAGCTCCAGCTTGTAATATGCATCCGTCCCCAATAATGCAGTCGTCGTAAATTTTAACACCTGCATATAAAATACAATCATCACCAATTGTTACATTTTCACCTATATGAACTTGAGGAAAAAGTTTAGAATTATTTCCAATTTTTGAATTTTTCCCAATATACGAGAAAGCTCCAATAAATATATCTTTACCAACAGACGCTGTTTCATCAATAAAACTGGGCTGTTCAATTCCTTTTTTTACAGATGCTTTTGCCTGCATATATAAATCTAACAATGATGCAAATGCCTCATAAGCATCATTAACTTTTATTAAAGTAGTATTGATTTTTTCTTTTGGAATGAAACTATTATTCACTAAAACAACCGAAGCTCCCGTAGAATAAATAAAATTTTCATATTTCATATTGGCAAGAAAAGCCAGTGTCCCCGGTTTTCCTTCTTCAATTTTCGAAACATTTGTTACTTTAACATTCCCATCTCCAACAACTTCTCCATTTAGAAATGCGGCAATGTCTGTAGCTTTAAAATCCATTATCTGTTTTTTAGGCGATGCAAATATAGGTTTAAACTGTTAAATGTCCAATTCTTTCGGGTAGCACAGATAATACTTTCGAACGGTCTTACTCAATGCCGAAAGATTTATATCAGATGCTTGTTGAATATCTTTTGTTTTTCCTTTTTTATCCAGAACAAGAATATGTTCATTATGTTTATTGTAGGCATTATTTTTTATCTCTCCTGTCATTAAAAAGTACTTGGCCAGATTTTCATCACCTGTAATATTTTCAGTAATTTGTTTAATTATTTTATCCTCCAACAATTTTGTAATCGGTTTTGTTTGCAACTGAGTTTTAAATAATTTTCGATTTGTTAAAGATTTAGCTAATGTAGAAAGAACGACATCCGAATGATGCTGCCATTCTTTTACAGAGACCAATATGTCATTATCATCTAGTAATGAGTACCATTCCAATACAGTTTTTCCTTCTACCAAAACATTATTATAAAATTGTTTGGAAGTGAAATTGCGCTTCATAAAAACATGCAAGGTTGGAGTTGCAAAAACAGAAATTCCTTGCATTGAAAGCTCCTTTGCCCGTTTTAATACATTAATTAAAAGATATTCTGCCGAAACCACAGTTTTATGCAAATAAACCTGCCAATACATTAATCTGCGAGAAATGAGGAATTTTTCAACGGAATAGATACCTTTTACATCAACAACCAGCTTGTCTTGCCAAACATTTAGCATTTTAATAATCCTGTCAATTCCAACCGTTCCCTCCACAACGCCTGTAAAAAAACTATCCCGGCTTAAATAATCTAATCTATCCATGTCTAACTGACTGGAAACCAGCTGGTGCAAAAATTTCTTCTTGTACTTATTTGTAAAAATACGAATAGCCAAATCCAGTTTTCCGTTAAACTGTGTATTTAATTCGTTCATTAATAACAACGAAATTTCTTCGTGTGAAATCTGAACTAAAGTATTTTCAAGCACATGCGAAAAGGGAGCATGTCCAATATCGTGCAATAAAATTGCAACAGTAACTGCTTCCGCCTCCTCGTCTGTAATATTAATGCCTTTCAACCTTAAAACAGAAATGGCTTGTCGCATAAGATGACTTGCACCAATTCCATGTTCAAAACGAGAATGATTCGCTCCTGGGAATACAAGGTAAGAGAGTCCCAATTGTTTTATTTGCCTAAGTCGCTGAAATATTGGACTTTCAACCAAATCAAAAACCAACTCGGATTGTAAAGTTATGAAACCAAACACCGGATCATTGATTATTTTCTTCTTATTTATATGGAGTTGCGTCACAATTATTCATTTTCTTGTAAGCCAAATGTACAAAACTTTGTTAAACTGAAAATTGTCAAATTCTTCAGTTTTCCTTTCCATTAACAGATTCAAGTGAAAAAGTAAGTATTCTTGTTTTAATCTTCTGTTATTTATTCTTTAAAATCAGTGTTTTATAAACAGATACATGTTTGGGTTTATTGGATTAAATTACTATTTTTGCGGTGATTTTTCTAAAACAAGTTTTTAGGGGGCCATTGGTTCCCTATTTTGTTGAATGTAATTAATGATAGACAAGGCAAAAGTTACAGAGTTAGTTGAAGAGCAACTGGAAGATGGAATGTTCCTGGTTGAAATTACGGTAAATGAAAGAAACATTATCAATGTTTTTATTGATAGTTTCGATGGGCTAACTATTGATCAGTGCATTGCTGTTAGCAGACACGTTGAACAGAGTTTCGACCGTGAAGAAGAAGACTTTGAATTACATGTATCGTCTCCGGGGTTAACCGAAGGGTTTAAAATAAAAGAG
>DAOVTY010000336.1 GCA_030632865.1 Bacteroidota bacterium | reverse complement strand
TGTTGCAGAAAATGGGTTTATTGATAAAGATGAAAATATTTTGGTGCGAAAAGTTGAAGCAACTCAATTGTATGTCGAGATTTTGGAATGATCAGAATATCTAATTTCAGTAAAAAAGAACCGTTCTTAATCTTCTGAAAATATAATGGAAGGTTCTTACATGATTTTTAAGGTTATGTGAACAGGATTTATCAGAACTTAATTAAACCGAATATCGTCTTTTTTGTTACTATTTATATGTTAGAATATATAGAAAAGTATTTTGCTGAATTGTGGTTTTTATTGCTAGAAATGTCACCCTGGCTTTTACTGGGATTAATTTTTGCGGGAATTCTGAAAGTATATTTTCCACAAAAACATATAGATAAGTATTTAGGTAAATCAGATTTTAAATCGTCGTTAAATGCTTCGTTGTTGGGAATTCCAATGCCACTTTGTTCGTGTGGAGTAATTCCAACCGGAATTTCGTTTTATAAAAGTGGTGCGTCAAAAGGTGCAACCAATTCGTTTTTAATTTCTACACCTCAAACCGGAGTCGATTCTATTTTTGCAACATATTCGATGTTGGGCTGGCCATTTGCAATTCTCCGACCAGTTGTTGCTTTTTTTACTGGAATTGTTGGGGGAGTTCTAACTAATATTTTTATTAAAGAAAAACCTGCTCCTGTTTCTCCTTTTGCAAGCTTTACAATAGATGCTGGAGCAACTGGAAATGTGACAACGTGTAACGATGATTCTTGTGGTTGCGACGAACCAAAAATAGAAGATACCAGACATTCCGTAATTCGATCATTAGATTATGCTTTTATTGAGTTATTGCAAGATATTGCTAAGTGGCTAATTATTGGTTTTTTGGTTGCGGCATTAATTTCGGTGGTGTTACCTAACGATTTTTTTAGTTCATTTCAAGGATTTGGATTGCTTGAGATATTAGTAGTTTTGGCCGCTTCAATCCCAATTTATATTTGTGCAACCGGATCAATTCCAATTGCTGCTGTGTTGTTGTTGAAGGGAGTTTCGCCAGGCGCAGCACTCGTTTTTTTAATGGCTGGCCCGGCAACAAATGTTGCTACAATTACGGTTCTTGGTAAAACAATGGGGCGTAAATCATTGATTATTTACCTGTCAACAATTACCGTTGGAGCAATTATTTTTGGGATGTTAACAAACTGGTTGATTCCAACCGAATGGATTTTAAGCAAAGTAATGCATATTCATGGCGATGGAGCAGAGCACGAAATGCTTCCAAAATGGGTTCAACTGAGTTCAACAATAATTCTGATTTTTTCTATAATTAGTGGTTACTTTTTTCAAAAATCATTAAAAAAAATGCGAATGAAAAAAGTTGAGGGAATTAATATAAAAGTTGAAGGAATGACTTGTTCGCATTGCGAGGCAAATGTTAAAAAAAATCTGGAACTGATAAAAGGAATTTCGAACGTTATAGCAGATAATAAAAATAATATCGTAAAAATTTCTGGCACAAAAATTAATCTTGAAAAAGTTAAAGAGAAAATAAATAGTTTGGGTTATAAGTATGTAGATTAGCTAACTCTTTTGCAATTAAATCTATAAATCGATATGTCATGAGTTTCATTAAAAATCATCACTTCAGAAATATTATCATTCTTTTTATAATTGTACTGGTTGTAAATTGCACGGGAAATAAAGCGCAACAAGAAAAGCAGAAGGTTAATAAAAGCATTGAGTTAGAAAAGGTTGATGGAACTTATCTTTTTAATGGTAAATCTTTGGAAGGATGGGAGATTACACAATTTGGGACGCAAGGTCCGGTTACTATTTCCGAGGGGAAAATTATAATGAATTATGGCGATGGTGCCACCGGAGTAACGTTTAAAAAGGATTTCCCGAAAGTAAATTATGAAGTGAATTTGGAAGCTCAAAAAACATCTGGAAACGATTTTTTCTGTGGAATGACATTTCCGGTAAACGATGATTTTTGTAGTTTAATTGTTGGTGGTTGGGGCGGTCCGGTTGTAGGACTGAGTTGTATTAATGGTGCAGATGCCTCCGATAATAGTACGCAAATTTTAAAACGATTTGATAAAAATGTTTGGTATAAAATTAGATTAAAAGTAACCGACAGCAGAATTATAGCTTGGATTGATGGTGAAAAGTTAGTAGATTTTGAATACCAAGATCATGAGTTAACAATTCGTCCGGAAGTAACTCTTTCCAAACCATTTGGTATTTGCTCGTGGATAACTACCGCAGAACTACGTAATATTTGGGTGAGAAAATTAGAGTAGA
>DAOVTY010000185.1 GCA_030632865.1 Bacteroidota bacterium | reverse complement strand
TCACAAACGAGAACTTTATGACCAGCCTTTTAAACTTATAATAACTTCTAATAATTCATCTGCAACTATTTTTTACACACTCGATTGTTCAACTCCTTCTGAGTTGAATGGATTGGAATATACTGATGGAATTCAGATTGACTCAACAACAATTGTCAAGGCAATCTTAATTTTATCAAATGGTTCCTCGCAAGTTTACACACATACATATTTATTCCCTGAATCGACGGCGAAACAATCAAAAAATCCAAATGGGTTTCCCTCAATTTGGGGAGGTGCTAAAGAAATTCCCGGCGATTACGAAATGGATCCTGACATTATAAATCATCCTGATTATTCAGAGGGTATTATTGATGCTTTTAAATCTCTTCCTTCGTTATCGTTAACAATGGACGTAGATGAATGGTTTAATCACGAAACTGGCCTTTATGTTGGATATCCAAATTCGAATTTAACCCGGGAAAAGCCGGTAACAGCTGAGTTCATTTCTAATAATGCAGAAGAGAATTTTGCTATTGAATGTGGTGTTCAAAATCAGGGTGGAACGAGTATTGTTAAATGGAAATCTCCAAAACAATCAATGCGCTTGTTGTTTAAAGAAATATATGGACCAACTCGATTGAGACGTAAATTATTTCCTGATTCGGATATAAATTCAATAAATACTTTGGTTGTTGATGCCATGTTAAATGCAACCTGGATTCATCCGACGGATGAAAAACAAAGATTACATGCTTTGTACATGCGCGATCAGTTAACATCAGATTTGTATAGCAAAATGGGTAGGTTAAGCGTTCATGGTAAGTATTATCATTTATATTTAAATGGCTTGTACTGGGGGATTTGTAATTTGCACGAAAGACCTGACGATGCTTTTCTTTCGGAATATTTAGATGCTGAAAGAGAAGATTTTGATATTATAAAGCATAATCCATATGAGATAGTTTCGGGAACTAACGATTATTATTTAACAATGTTGAGTGTTGCCAGAGGTGGATTTCCAACTTATGAAAGTCTTGAGGTGTTTAACAGGTATGTAGATTTGCCTGCATTTATCGATTATATGGTATTGAATTTCTATTTGGGGAATTATGATTGGGCACATCAAAACTTTTATGCTGGAAAAAATAGAAAAATTACAACGGGGTTTAGGTTTTATACTTGGGACTCGGAGCATGTTATGCGATTTTCGGATGTAAACTACGATAACACCAGAAAAAATAACGAGGGCGGTCCAACAGAAGTACATACTAAATTAAAAGAGAATGAAGAGTATAGAATAATGTTTGCCGATGCAGTTTATAAACATTTATTCAATGGTGGAGCTTTAACGCCAGAAAACTTCGAAAAGACTTTTATAGTTAGGAAAGAGGAAATTGATAAAGCAATTGTTTTGGAATCTGCTCGCTGGGGTGATTATCGGAAAGGAGTATCGGGTATAACTTACACAAAAAATGAATTTTGGATGCAGGAAGTAAATAATGTTTTAGAAGATTATATTCCAAAACGCAGAGATATTCTTATAGATCAACTTAGAGATAGTAGAAATAAATTGTTTCCGGATTTTATGCCACCTATTATCGAAGTAGAAGAGATGAGTGTTAATAAAACGGATATTTCATTATTATTACCAAGTTACGCTGGAGGAGACATCTATTTTACTGTAGATGGTACCGATCCCCGATTAATTGGCGGCGAGATAAATGGAACTAAATATGTTGGAAAAATTACTATTGAAAATACTACTATTCTTAAGGCAAGAATTCGTGCTGGAGATAAATGGAGCGCATTAACAGAAAAAATATTTTTATTCGATGATGTTTATGGAGATAATATTACAATTAACGAAATAATGTATCATCCAGAAGATGATTATCCTGAATTTATTGAGCTGATGAATTTTGGTGATGGTTTGGTTAATTTAAGTGGTTTTACATTTACAAAAGGAATTAGTTATACATTTAAAAGTAATGAAATAATAGAATCAGGAGCAGGTATTATTTTAACGAATGATAATGTTCTGTTTAATGGAATATATAACTTTGATGCTTTTGATCAATACGAAAAACAGCTAAGTGATAGTGGAGAAACATTGATTTTAAAAAATGGATTTAATCAATTGATAGATTCTGTAACTTATTCAGATTCAATTCCATGGCCTGAAATTACCGATGGAGATGGATACTCTTTGGAACTTATTAATTCCGATTTGGATAATGCGTTTTGGTCGAGTTGGAAAGCTTCTGATGAAATTTATGGGTCGCCATATGCAACAATAGATATATTAGATATTGATGCAGGGATTTATCCAAATCCCTTTACTGATATTATAACTATCAACATAAATACAGAGCTTTTGGAAACTGAAATTTTACACATCGAAGTTTTTAATCAGCTGGGCAGTAAAGTGCGAACAATACAATCGACAAGCAAAAATTCACAAATAGAAATTAATTTAAGTGGTGTTTTGCCGGGCATGTATTTTATTAGAATAGATGCAAGTAAAAATACAGAGTTTAATGGAGCAGTTTTGAAGGCGATAAAATTATAAATACTTATTTTATTTTTTGCTTTCTGTTAGCATAGTTTAATGCTACTAACGAAAGTGCAATAATTGCCATTCCAACTATCGAAATTAAATCAGGTTTTTCATCGGTTAAAATAATCCAACTTAACCCAGCACCCGAAACTGGAATTAAAAACTTCCACACATTTAATAAAGAAACTTTTACACCAGGGCGTTTTAATAAAGTGTACCAAATTGTAATTGCTGCGGCTGATAACAAACTTAGCCATGCCAGAGAATAATAGTAGGTTGCCGGAAACGGACCGAAATTAATGCCTTCAGCCGGAATTGAAACCAAAAAGAGCAACAGCCCTCCCAGCATCAGTGATGTTGAACTTAGCACAACGGGAGAAATTCCTCCAGATTTTTTTACAATTATTACATTCGAATAACCCGATATTATATTGTTTACCAAAAGCAAGCCAATTCCTAAATACTCCAGTTCTCCTTTCATTTCAACTTTAGCTCTGCCCAGTGTAATAATTGCAATACCAACAACTCCAATTAAAATGCTACCGGTTTTTAATGCAGTCATTTTATCGTTATGAAAAGAGAAATGTGCAACTACTGCAATAAATAGTGGAGAAGAACCAATTACCATTGCTGCCAGTGAGCTTGGAACTAAATTAATTCCGCTATAAAAAAGTGCATATTGAGTGAAAATTTGAATTATTCCAAGTTGAACTATAAATTTCCAATTGGTTTTTAATTCAGATAAAAAACGTTTTGGTTTCCCGAAATAGATAAATATTAGTACCCCTGAAATGAAAAAACGGATTCCTGCAAATTGAAATGGAGACTGATATTCCAATCCTATTTTAACTCCAACAAATGCCGTTGACCAAAGCCAGCAGGCAAAAATTGCTAAAAATGTTGTGCTTCTTAAAATATTTTTCATACAAACAAATGAGAATACAAAGGTTGTAAATTTATATCGAACTCGGGTTATTACAAATTTAAATTTGGAACATAGTGTGTAAATATTCAGTAACAATTAAAAAACCTTTGTAAAATTGAGCGATTGTTGAGCATCGAAGGCTATTATCTTAAATTAATAATTTTACTTTGCGCCCATTAAAATTTAGATTATGGGACAACGAATAATAAACAACTACGCAGATTTTGAAGCACTCGAAGGAAAGCTAATTGGGGTTTCTGATTACATTCAAATAACTCAAGACCAAATTGATAAATTTGCCGATGCTACTTTGGATTACCAGTGGATTCACACTGATCCTGAGCGTGCTGCAAAAGAGTCGCCGTTTAAATCTACAATAGCCCATGGTTACTTATCGCTATCGATGTTAACTTATTTATGGTTTAATGTGGTTGATGTGCGAAATGTAAAGATGATTGTTAACTATGGAATTGAGAAACTGCGTTTTCAGCAGCCTGTTAAAGTGAACGATAAAATTAGAGCCACAGTTTCGTTAAAAGAAATTAAAAATTTACGTGGAATTGCAAAAATTCAAGTGAAAATTGTGGTTGATATTGAAGGAGAAAAGAAACCTGCTTATGATGCTTTGGTTAATTTTCTTTATCACTTCGAATAGTTTTTTCCAGCAACCCTTGGCAGGAGTCTTCTAACAAATCAAGTACTAATTCAAAACCTTCGTTTCCGCCATAATAAGGGTCAGGCACTTCTGTGTATTTACACTTGGCGCAATAATCGGTCATTTTACTGAGCTTTTTTAAGTCGCCTTCATTTCGTGCCATATTTTTTAATGAGTACATATTCTCATCGTCCATTCCAATTATATAATCGAAATGGTCGAAATCTGTTTCTGGATGAAATTTACGAGAAATGCTGGTTAAATTAAAGCCTCGATTTATAGCGTGTAATTGCATTCTTTTGTCGGCAGGATGCCCAACATGGTAGCCGGTTGTTCCAGCAGAATCTATTTCGACGTTTTGTGTAAGACCATTATTTTTAACGATTCCTGCAAAAACTGCTTCGGCACTTGGCGACCTGCAAATATTGCCCATGCAAACAAAAAGTATTTTTGTTTTATCCATTACTGCTCTTTAATATTCCAGATTTTATAGGCCTTTTTTGCTTGTCCAAGTAACATCTCGTAACCATTTTTAACTGTTGCTCCTTTGTCAAGTCCGTTTTGCATAAACTGGGTTACTTCCGGGTTATAAACTAAATCGAAAAGCAGATGTTTTTTTGTGATAAATTTATATGGAATATTTGCACATGCATCAACTTTTGGGAATGTTCCAAGTGGTGTTGCGTTAATAATAAGTAAGCGCTCTTCCATCATTTTCTCATCAATATCTTCGTATCTAATTTCATTCTCTTTTAACTCTTCGATTGATGCTGAAATATAATCAATATCCAATTTCGATAAAACGTATTTTAATGCTTTAGATGCACCGCCAGTTCCTAAAATTAGAGCTTTTTTATGATGATTTTTTAGCAATGGCTTCAATGATGATTCAAATCCAAACGTGTCGGTATTAAAGCCTTTTAAACGAATTCCAAATTCATCTCTTTTAACCTGAATTGTATTAACAGCACCAATTTTACGTGCCGAGTCGTTTAGCTCATCCAAAAACGGAATAACCTGTTCTTTATACGGAATGGTTACATTAAAACCTATAATCTCAGGATTGTTTTTAATTATTTCCGGGAATTTATCAATGTTATCAATTTCGAAATTCTCGTAAGTGGAGTCTATATTTTCCTTCTCAAATTTTTCGGTAAAATATCTTTTCGAAAAAGAGTGGGTGAGTGGGTATCCTAATAATCCGTATCGTTTCATAATCTATTGTTTGCAAAAACTGTTAACTGCGACTGTGACTACCAACTTTTTTAGTAATTCCTTCTATTGCAAAAATAAGTATAAAACCTACAATTGCCACAGAAATTGCTCCTAACAACAGAGCTTCGTTTCCTGTACTTTGTTCAAATGTGCCTGGCAAAATATTTCTTTCGGCGAGTGTTTTAATCTCTCCGTGGCGATCGATAAATGTTTTGGTAACCTCTTTCCAAGGCCACACTTTATTTAACGAACCAACCATAAAACCTGCCAAAACTGCTATCGTAATATTATGGTATTTTTTTAGTAACCACGATAAAACATTCGAAAATGCTATAATGCCAATTGCTGCTCCTGCCATAAAAGTTAGAATAACTGCAATTTCGAGATTACCAACTGCTTCTAAAATAAATTTGTACATACCCAATAAAACAAGAATAAAACTGCCCGAAATTCCCGGGAGTATCATTGCGCAAATTGCAATTGAGCCGGCTATAAAAATAAAAAGGTAACTAGTATTTGCTTCGGCTGGCGAAATAACTGTGATAAAATATGCAACAGCAATTCCAATAATTCCAGCTATTATTGTTCCAAAATTCCACTTCTCAATTGTACGCCCAACATAAATTGCCGATGCTATAATAAGTCCGAAAAAAAACGACCAAACCAAAATTGGGAAGTTGTTTAATAAATAATCCAACCCTTTTGCGAGCGAAAAAATACTAATGCCAACTCCCATAAATACACTTATTAAAAATGTTCCGTTTATCGCTTTCCAGAACTCTACAAATTTACCGGTGAAGAAAAGTTTTATGGAGTTAAGATTAATAGATTTTATTGAGTTTATCAACTCTTCGTAAATACCTGTTATAAATGCAATGGTACCTCCCGAAACTCCGGGAACAACGTCGGCTGCTCCCATTCCCATTCCTTTTAAAATAAGTATTATGTAGTCTTTAATTGTTCTGTTCATTTATATAAATTTCAGATTTTAATGTTTCAATTTTTCTATTTCTATTAGCAAATTCGAGACTGCTTTTTAATTACTATGTTCATTTTACTATTTTGTGATAAAAGAACTAATCATAGAGAACATAGAAAAATCACAGAGATTTATGAGTAAATTTTTTCCACAAAAATTAGAAATCGAAACTGTAAAAAAT
>DAOVTY010000108.1 GCA_030632865.1 Bacteroidota bacterium | reverse complement strand
TCTTGTTGAACTGCTTGTGCTGTCATGATTTTCTATATCTAAGTGATTGTGAAGAAATAACAAATTTATATTTCCAATAAATAAAAAGTCGTAAAACAAAAAACCGTTCCCTCTATTCAACAAATAAAAGAAACGGTTCATGAATGTTTTTAATATCTATAAGGCATCTCTAAAGTAAACTACTAAGAATCTGCTTTTTTATTTTTTGTAAGCATATATAGTCCGATAAAAGCAACAATCAAAATAATTGGCAAAATCATCATATTTTGATAAGTAGTTTGACCTCCATCTAAATCAATAGATTTTCCCATAATTGGTAAAACCATTGAAGTGGCAACAAAACCTGCTCCTCCTAAAATTGACATTCCCAAAGCTCCACTTTTAGGTACATATTCTGAAGTTACTCCAATCATGGTTGGCCAGAAATAACAAACACCCACTGCAAATACTGCAGCCGCTGCCAATGTCATTACAGGACCAGTGGCTATGCTAAGCAAATACAAACCAATAACCGAAATTATTGAAGACCCCAACAATACTCCAATGGGATTTAAACGGTGTATTAATCCACCTGCAAAGAAACGTCCAACAGCCATAATTCCAGCAACCCAAACCAACACAATCATTGAGTTTATACCCTTTTCCGCTAGCAAAGCATCAATCCACTGATTTGTTCCTAATTCGGTTGAAGCACTTAATAACATGCAAAAGAATATAAGTGGAAATAGCAAGCCTATTTTGTTTATTGCTTTTGACTCAATAATTATCAGAAGTGCAATTACCCCAACTATTATAAATGGCAATGCACTGTCGAAACTAATATTTATAGAAGGTACTGTTGCTACTAAAATCATTAAAATAACAGTTGCAGTTATTGTATATGGTGCCCCTACATTTCTCATCATTTCTTTATAGCTTACACCACTTGTTACGCGTTCTGTTTCTGGAATTTTTTGACCTAAAAATAAATAACCATAAATAAATAAAGGAATAAATAAAAAGCTAACATAAAATTGCCACGATAAATCCAAGGTATCCATAACCAACCAAGCCAAAATTGCTCCAATTACAATACCGCCAGGAAACCAAACGTGAAAACGATTGAGCATTTTTGTTTTCTTATCGGGAAATAAAGTTGCCACAAGTGGATTGCATGCAGCTTCAACACTACCATTTCCAAATCCAATAAAAACATTAGCAATAAACAATGAGGTAATATCTTTGGCAAGTAACAACATTACAATTCCCACAAAGTGCATTCCAAAAGCCAACCAAATAATGGTTCTTGTTTTTACAATGTCGATTATAAAACCACCGACAAACATTGCCACAGCAAACCCCCAAAAAGCAGGAGCAAAAGCCCAACCAATTTCTTCGAGAGTTAATCCATAATCTGTTGAAAAATCATCTTGAATTTTTGCTCTTATCGCAAAAGAAATTGCAGTAACTAACAATGCTAAACTACTTGCAATAAAAAGACGTTTTCGATTTACATTTTCCATAATAGAATTTAATTTTAATTAGGTTTATTTTACTAAATATTGAATTGCTTGTAACAGAAGCTTTTGATAATCCGGATCTTCAAAAGCTCTTTTGTCGTGCCCGGGCTGAATATAAACTATTTTCGATTCATTATATTTATTCTCCCAGGCAATTACTTCCATACTTTTTGGATGCCGGGTTTTTAAAAGCGGAATTACATTGTCCGAAACCCGAACATTTCCATACACCTCATCGAAAAAACGCAACTCACGAAACCCCTTTGTAACTGGAGTATAAGTTTCAACTTTACTGTAAACCCAAACATCGTGCTCAAAATTTGAGAACAACTCTTGAGGAACATTATCGTTTTTTACGAAATATTTACCACCAACTATTTTCTCAAACTCCGGCCATTTTTGATACGATACAATTGAATGGTGCAAAAACAAAAATGGTTTTCCCTGCTCTGTTAATTTCAAATATGCATCTTTTTGGCTTTCAGTTATAGTTTTCCACATATCGTAAAAAACCAAAACATCAAAATCTTCTGCCAAGTCCTTCTCAAGTTTTATATTAGCTTTTGGCTGCTCAAAATTCTCATAATCAATTCCTTCCATACCATCAAACATTTCAAAAAATTCAACTTCATCAAAACTATGACCACCGGTAATCAACATTATTTTAACGGGTTGAGCACTTAACAAATATCCAAAAAATAAAAAGGAAAGAACCAATACTATTTGTTTCATAATTTTAAATTATTGAAATAAAGGCAAATTAATCAATCAGTTTGCGAGAAATATTAGATACAAACTTTACTGTTTACTTTTAAATCAATAAAATTAACAATTTAGTAGTCGCAACAAAACAGATAGAGATAAAATCAAATCAAATTATTCAAGTCAACTTTTTTTAACTAATTTTGTTTTAACTCTTATAAAAACAAAATCATGCGATATAAAATCTTTCGTAATACTCTACTCTTTATTTTTATTCTTTCCATCTTCTCGTCGTGCAACCTTTTTAACGATGATACTGAAAATTTGCCAACAGAACAGTATTTGGTTAGTTCAGAAAAAGTAGCAACATATTTGCCAGCTCTTATAACTTCGATACTTGAACAATTTGGAGCTAATTATCCAGAGATAGAACCTATTATAGATGAAATTGAACATGGGGTTACAGTATATAAAATTAGTTATATAACTACTTTTAATGGCGATGATGTTATTGCATCTGGACTGGTAAGCATTCCAACTTCAATGGGTGTATATCCTGTGTTAAGCTACCAAAACGGAACAAATACAGAGCATAGCAAAGCTCCATCTGTTAATCCTGACAATGAGTTATTTCTTCTTTTAGAATTTATGGCATCAACTGGTTTTGTGGTAACAATTCCTGATTATCTTGGGTTTGGAACTTCAGATGATATGTTTCATCCTTATTTAGACAAAGTATCGACGGTGCAATCTGTTCTTGACATGCAGCGTGCTGTAAAAGAATTTATTGCCAACTATTTGAAAGATGAAATTGGTGTAGAGTTGAATAATGACTACTACATTACAGGATATTCTCAAGGTGGATGGACAACAATGCAATTGCAAAAAACCATAGAAGAAAAATATTCGGATGTATTTAACTTAAAAGCAAGTGTTTGTGCTGCCGGCCCATACGATTTAAATTATGTTAACGAATATGTTTTGGATTTAGAAGATTATCCAATGCCATATTTTTTAGGATATATATTTAATAGTTACTACAATTTAGATGGTATTACAACTCCAGTTGACGAAATTTTTAAAGAACCTTTCGATACAAAAGTTTTAACGTTGTACGATGGCACAAAATCGGGAGCAGAAATTAACGATGAATTAGACACAAAAATATCTCGTTTGTTTACAGCCGATTATATTAGTGGTTACAGTAGTGAAGCGAAATACGCTTCCGTTAAAGACATGCTCACGCAAAATAGTGTTACAGCATGGAAAACCACAACACCAACAATGTTGATTCACGGATCTAGTGACATGTTTGTTCCTCCACTAGTAACAAGTCGCATTTTTCAGAATTTTCAAAATGAAGGTGTTGGTCCGGATAGAATTACGATGGTCTCAGTTCCGGGAGGAACACATCAATCCACTATTATTCCTGCGGGAATTGCTGCTATATCGTGGTTTTTAGAGATTAAAAACGAGGAGTAATTAGGGGAATTCACTTCGAAAAATAATTAATAAATAGAATAATTATAAACAATAATTTAATTCGATTATTGTTTAATCAGTAAACTATTATTTATTATGAAAAATTTAATAATACTATTTTTATTTATTTCCAGTTCATTTAACGCGTATTCGCAAAATTCGCTATGTGAAGCTGTTGTTGTAGAAGGTAAGTCTTCAGTTAAAATGACTCCCGAAATAATTGCATTCAATATTAATTTTTCTGTTGTTGACACTAATTACAATAGATGTGCAGAGTTGACCTTTCAAAAAATTGAAAGTGTAAAGTCTCAGTTTATCAAAAACGGCATTGACAAGGAACTAATAGAAACTAATAACTATTCAATAGCTGAGAAATATGAATATGATCAAGTTTCAAGAAAACAAGTTTTTAAAGGCTACCGTGCAAGTATTCCAATACTAATAGAAACAGAAGTTGAGAACCCCCTCAGCAAACAAATTTATAATATTATTAAAAATAATTTGAAGTCAAATTTTAAAATAGATTTCCATTTATCGCAAGTTCAGATTGATGCAATAAAAGAGAAATTAATTGAACTTGCCATTGAAGATGCCAACTTGAAGGCGCAATTACTTGCTAAAAACAGCAAAATAAAATTGGGTAAAATAAGTAAAATCGAATATGGAGAACCACGCACTATCAGCAATTTCTCTCGTTCAAATTATGAATTATTAAATTCATATCAACCTATAACAAGGTCATCAGAACTTAAAACAGGAATTACAGTACTTAATCCTGCAAAAATAGAAATGCGTACCAGCGTAATGATTGCTTGGATGATTGAATACTAAGAATTGTTAAAATAATTTCACTCTTTCGCTTCGTAAACCCGAACATAATCTATGTAATATTTTTGTGGAAAGATTGAATCATCAATTCCTTTTTGTCCACCCCAACCACCTCCAATAGCAAGGTTTAAAATTAAGTAATGCGGTTTGTCAAATGGCCATGTTTCGCTGCCCATATTTTCGTTTTGAAATACAAAATAACGTTGATCATCAATAAAAAATTCAATTCTGTCTTTGTACCATTCTACAGCATAAACATGAAAATTAGAGTATGGCTTTTCAATGATAATTTTGTTTCCTTTATTTGTATTAATTACATGATTATACGCTTTGGTATGTACGTTTCCATGAACAACATCAGGATCATATCCAACATTTTCCATAATATCTATTTCGCCACATGCCGGCCAACCAACACCTTCTCTAATAACATTACAAAGCATCCAAATTGCTGGCCATGTTCCCACTCCGGTTGGCAACTTTGCGCGAACTTCAATTCGCCCATAAAGAATACTTTTTTTACCATAAGTATTTAAACTTGCCGATGTAATTTTATGGTTATTCCAATTATCTTTTCTTGCTTCAATTACTAGGTTACCATTTTCAACCCGTGCATTTTCCAATCTATTTTCGGTATAATACTGATCTTCATTGTTTCTAATATACCCAACTTCGTAACTCCATATATTAGAATTCGGAAGTCCATCTTTATTGAAATTATCTTCCCAAACTAAATTAAAATTAGTTTTATCTCCCTTTTTTAAATCTTTACTTATGCTACTAAAACTAAAAACTGTTATTAGAATAACACCTAAAATTAAATATCTCATAATCGTAATCGTTTGTTTCAAAATTATCATAATAAATTTACCTTTTTCATCGGATATTATCAACTTTATTTAACTTATTACCATCTTACATTTATTCATTATAACAAATTAGAAAAATTGCTAAATACAAACACAATAAAGTTTATGTATTTAACAAATTCCTAACTCAATGTTTTACTTCTACTTTTTTTCAATATTTTTGATATTTAGATTTAACAATATAATTTTAGGTTTAAGAGATTAAAGTAATATAAATAATCTATAATTTCGCAAGACTAATAATATTACTTGGGGTTTATAAAACTACAAATATGAAAGATAAGAAATTGCTTAAAAGGATTTTAATTGGAATGTCGGCAATTGGTCCGGGATTATTTTTGATAGGCTATAATATAGGAACCGGAAGTGTTACAACCATGGCAAAAGTGGGTGCCGAACATGGTATGACATTAACTTGGGCCTTAGTATTATCATGCATTTTTACATATGTTTTAATGGTTGCATATGGTAAAACCACACTTGTAACAGGCAAAACAGCTTTATCAACAATAAAAACCAATTTCAAGTATGGCAATGTTTTAGCAATTTACATTCTGGTGGCATTGATAATTGGCGAAATACTTGCCTTGATGGGAATTTTCGGAATCGTATCAGATTTAATTCAGGAAGGATCTAAAATTCTTTTTGGGGGTTCCGGACCAAGCACCATGCTAATTACATTTATTCTGGTTGTAGGTTTATACATATTTCTCTGGAACGGCAAATATCAGATATTCGAAAAATTTCTCATTGTTTTAGTAATACTAATGGGAATTTCATTCATAGTTGTATTTTTTATGGTAAAGCCAAGTTTATCCTCAATAGTTAGTGGACTTGTTCCTTCGATTCCCAAGAGTTCGGGATCGTTTCGGCTTATCGCTGCAATAGCTGGCACAACTTGTTCTGCTGCTGTTTTTATAATGAGAAGCACTGTGGTGGCAGAAAAAGGCTGGACCATAAAAAATTTAAAACAGGAGAAAAGAGACTCTGCAGTATCTGCCTCAATGATGCTTTTTTTGAGTTTGGTTATAATGGCAGTTTCTGCAGGAACTTTACATGTTATGGGTATGAAATTGAACGATACAGTAGAAATGATTAGTCTTTTCGAACCTATTGGTGGAAAAATTGCAGCACTTATTCTTATATTCGGCATCGTTGGAGCTGGAATTTCCTCAATTTTCCCAATTATATTAATAGCTCCTTGGCTAATTGCAGACTATACAGGAAAAAAGAGAGATATACGTTCTCCAATGTTTCGGATTCTCGGATTAATTGGAATACTGTTTGGCTTTGGAATGCAATTTTTAGATGCTCGCCCTCCAATATTAATGGTATTTTCACAAGCATTTCAGGCATTAATATTACCAGCTGTCGCAATTCCAATATTCTTTCTAATCAATAAAAAAACACTTATGAACAACCATATTGCAGGTACAAAAATGAATGTTGGGTTAGTATTGGTTATTGTATTTAGCATAGTAACAAGTTATTTTGCAGTGGCAGATTTTTTCTAAAAAAAATTAATTTACAAACAAATTTAGCGGAAGGTTTTAACTGATTTTTAAATCTTCCGAATAATATCCTCAAACATTACTTATTCAGTAACCTTCTACTACTTTTGGTTCAAAACAAACTAAATGGCAATTACAGTTCATCCAAATGCAAAAGCGTTAATATTCGACTTAGACGGCACTTTATCCGATTCGTTACCCGTACATGTTGAAACATGGAATACAATAGGGGAAAAATACGGTTTTGTTTTCGATACGCAAATTATGTTAGATATGACAGGACGCCCCACAATTGAGTTTGCCGAGCAAATAATTATACAGTATGGAATTGATGAAAAACCAGAAATTTTAACTAGATTAAAGCAGGAGTTATTCTGGGATCTTGCACATTTATTAAATCCAATTCCCGAAGTAGTTGCGATTGTAAAAGAGTTCTACGGGAAATTGCCTATGGCAGTTGGAACAGGTGCAAGTCGGAAAAGTGGCGAGATACAACTTAAAACATTAAATCTCACAAAATATTTCGATGCATTGGTTTCTGCCGATGATGTAAAAAAACATAAACCCGAGCCAGAAACATTTTTGGAATGTGCACGTTTAATGAAAGTTGAACCTCAATTTTGTCAGGTTTTTGAAGATGGTGATTTAGGAATTCTGGCAGCTAAAAAAGCGAATATGATTATTACGGATGTTCGTCCACACATAAATTATGGTAAATGGGGACATTCTTAATAGCAGCAAAAACTGTACTTCCCTTGTTTCTTGTAATAATTGCAGGAATTATATTTTCGCGGACAAAAGTAAGTAACGTAAATTGGGTTGAAATTTTAAACAAATACGCACTTTACATCGGGTTTCCGGCATTGGTAGTTGCCTCGTTAATGCACCTCGAAATTGGTGAACAATCGTATTCAAAACTAATTTTATATAATTCGGGATATATTCTTCTTTGCACTTTACTAGCTTTCCCAATTGCGAAAGTATTTAAGTTCTCATCGAAAATGCTCAGGTCTCTTTTTCTTATTTTGCCATTCGGGAATATTGCATATCTAGGAATGCCAATTTTACAAAATGCATTTGGAGACGAAATACTTCCGGTAGCGGCAATAATTGCATCCATTTATGTTTTCTGGTTGCTTACTTTAGCAATAATTATGATAGAAATTTTTGGAGAAGATAAACTTCAGCCAAAAAAACTTTTGTTGAGCCTTGCACAAAATCCACTATTAATATCAGTATTTGTAGGTCTTGCCATAGTTATTTTTAAAATAAAAATGCCAACTGTTGCAGAACAAACTATTCAGCTATTTGCAGATTCGGTTACTGCAGTTGTTCTATTCTCGTTAGGGATATTTTTGGGTATGCAAAAAATTGGAAACCTAAAAGAGTGGTATCGTATATTTGCTTTTGTGGGTTTTACAATGTTGGTATTGCCTTTTGCTTTTTACGAAGTTTTAAGTCTTTTAAATCTTGAATCTCAGCTATTAAAAGCAACGGTAATTGATACTGCCATGCCACTTGGACTAACACCATACGCTCTTTCTATTCAATACAAACTAGAATCTACTTTAGTTGCTCGCATTGTTGTTTTGGGCACTTTACTTTCTATGATTATTGTTCCGTTGTGGATGGTTTTTTTGGGGTGAAATTTTGTTATGTCAATCGCTATTCTACAAAGAGTTACAATTTGAATTTCAGCTTTCTGTGAACACTAGCCAAATACCCCAAACAGATTGAGAGTTACAATTACGAGCGCAAGTATTAAAACATAACGAACATATTTAGCACCACCTTTTATGCTAAAGTGTGCGCCAAGCCAGGCACCAATCATATTTCCCACAGCTAAAATTAATCCGGCAACAAAATCAACATGTCCGTGATAAATAAATATTCCGAGAGTAAAAGCAGTATAAATTAATACTATAAAAACTTTAACGGCATTGGCTTTTACTAAATCGTACCCACTTCCTAAAACCAATCCGGCAAGCAGTAAAAACCCCACTCCCATTTGAATAAAACCTCCGTATAAGCCAATAAAAAAGAAAATAATATATTGTAAAATTGTTGGTTTCTGATTCACTGTTCCAACCTGTTCTTTTACCCAAACTTCGGGTTTTAAAACCACTAACAAAAACATTCCAATCATCAACCCGGCAATAACTTTTTTAAGTAGTGCCTCATCAATTTCAACTGCAAAAAAAGCACCAACAACTGCACCAATAATAGCTGGAAAAACAAGTTTATAATCGGTTTTTACGTCAAGTATTTTTTGCTTTTTAAATGTATTTACAGCCACTATATTTTGAAATAAAATTGCTATCCGAAGTGTTCCGTTCGCAACGTTTGCAGGCAGTCCTATAAACATTAATAGTGGTAATACCAGCATTGAGCCACCACCAGCATTTATGTTAATAAAACCGGCCGCCAAACCAGTTCCAATTAATGCTAGAATTATGTACCACTCCATAGTTTAGTTCTTAATTAAATATTCAAAGTTCAGAGAAATAACTAATAGTTTTAATG
>DAOVTY010000236.1 GCA_030632865.1 Bacteroidota bacterium | reverse complement strand
GCTTTTCGTTTTGAACGCGATGTGCTTAAAAATGGCATGGTTGATTTGCTTTTCGAGGAGGCTGCTGTTAATGATGATGTTAACCGGCGAACAAGCAATGAGATTACGCGTGCCATGGAAGGAATTGTACGTCATGCAAAAAATGCAAATCCACTTTGCGATATTGTAATTATGCATTTTGTTGACCCTGGCAAAATGGAGGATTACCAAAATAAGAAAGTTCCGGATGTAATACAACTACACGAAAAAGTAGCTGAACATTATAATATTTCAACTATTAATTTGGCAAAAGAAGTTACCGAAAGAATATATGCCGGAGAGTTTGACTGGGATAATGATTTTGTAAATTTACATCCTTCTCCATTCGGGCAAATTATCTATTTTAATTCAATAAAAACATTCATAGAAACAGCCTGGAGTTCGGGTTTTGTGAATGATAAAATTGCAAAAAATAATATTCCTGAACCGTTGGATAATGCTAATTATAGCAAAGGAGTTATGGTCGAACCAAATCCTTCAAAAAAGATAAAGGGGTGGGAGATGGTTGAGAATTGGACTCCGAAGCAAAAAATTGGAACCCGTGTAAATTATACAAATGTTCCTATGTTGGTAGGCAGTTATCCGGGTAAAGTTATTAAGTTTCATTTCGAGGGAAATGCTGTTGGAATTGCTGTAGCTGCTGGTTCTGATGCTGGAATTATTGAATATAGTATCGATAATTCTGACTGGCAGAAACAGGATTTATTTACTAAATGGAGTGCACAGTTATATTTGCCTTGGTACTTTACACTGGCAAGAGGATTGAAAAATAAAAAGCATACTCTGCAAATTCGTTTATTAGAAGAAAAAAATCCCGAGAGTATAGGAAATGAATGTGTATTGCGCTATTTTTATTATAATGCGAAATAAAAAATTATTTAGAAAAAGTAATTAATCGACCATCAATTGTAATATCAGAAAATCCAATTTCTTTCTGTATCCATTCAATCGTATTTTTATGATATATGAAAACGTGAGTTTGATCGTTTTTGTAATACCATTTATGGAAATCAATATTTTCGTTATAAAGATCGGTCATACAAAAAAGTTTGCCGTTAGGCTGCAATAAATTTAACAGCAACTCAAATTCTTTTTTCGGGTGATAAAAATGTTCTATCACTTCGCAGCAAACTATATAATTGTATTTTGTTTTTAATAGGTCAGGGTAATTATGAAAAAATATGTCGTACTGAACAATCGAATAATTATTATCTGCTAAAATTTTAGAAATTACTGGTCCGGTACCTGCACCAAAATCAAGACCAATGTCGGTTGACGAAAAATCTTTTAAAACTGACGACGTTATTGGCAAAACAAAATTCTGGTATCCTGTGTCATTTACATCGTTTATGTGCTCCTCGTAACGTAATTTTTCCGATACAGGATCTGGTCTCAGTTTAATATCCATATAAATACCCGAACAATTGGTGCATTGAAAGTATAGATGTTTCTTGAATTCATAAAAAACAGTTCCAGTGCTGCTGCAGAGTGGACAATTATTTAAATTATGGTTATTCAAAAGTTGTAATTTTAATGTCTATATTTATTATGGTATCCTAGTAAATACAAAATTAGGTATAATTTATGCTTAAAAATAAAAAGGCTGGAAGTATTAAAACTCCCAGCCTTTTTCTATGCAAAATGTATAGTATTAGATAGACTCTGTTACCACAATTTTAGATAAAATCTCGGCATATGGTAGCAATAAATATTTTTTATCACCAAAGTCAATCTGAGTTCCTGAAAATTGCTTGTAAAGTACTTCGTCTCCTGGTGCAATTTCTGCATTTTCGATATTACTAATTGCAATTACTTTTGCAACTTCTTGTTTCTCTTGTGCAGACTCAGGTATAATAATTCCTGAAGCAGTAGTTTGTTCTGAATTATCTTCTGACAGTTCTAACAATACATTCTGATTAATAGGTTGTAATTCCTTCATTTTTAATATTTTATTTAAAATTTGTAATTAATTATTTGTCAATAAATTGTCAATTCTCTCTTTAAACATCTTTTTTGTATCTTCTTTTGTTCGTGCAATGCCCGATGTCATCGATGGTTTCCCTTCAATTGGAATGTAAAGAAAAGCAGGAATTCCGCTAACTCCAAATACACTTGCTAATTCTCGCTCAACTTGCGTATCAATTTTGTAAATAACAACTTTTCCCGAATATTCTATTGAAAGTTCTTCGAGAATTGGAGCTGCAGTTTTACACGGTCCACACCAGTCGGCATAAAAATCAATCATTGCAGGTTTGTCTCCTTTATATTTCCACTCTTTTGGCGAGGTCTCATAGTCCCAGACTTCTTGTAAAAACTTTGCTTTGTTTAGTTTTACGGTTTCTCCTTCTCCTTCAGCTGGAGCTGCTGTGCTTTTGTTGCTATTGTTTTCGGCCTGAACTGTAATGCTAGTTTGCAACGTAAAAACTGCAATCAGGATAAATACTAATTTTTTCATTTTAATTATTTTAATAGTTGTTTTTTTATTTTCAGATAAAAATAGAATTCAGATGAATTGTCTCTATATAATATCTCAGTCGTCGACTGTTAATTAATTCCCAGTAACGAATTTATTCTTGTTTTGTCGAATCCAACTACAACCTGCCCGTTAATATCGGTTTGTGGTACACCTTGTTGTCCACTTTTTTTCACCATTTCTTCTGCAGCTTTTTGGTCAGCAGAAACATCAATCTCGCGGTATTGAATTCCATTCTCTTGTAAATGTCTTTTAATAACTGTACACCAGCTACAAGTTGGAGTAGAATAAACTGTAACATTTTTTTGCGGTTTACCTTCACCCGTACTCGAAGCGATAAAACTAGATTTTTCGAAAATAGCATTTAATTGCTCCGGTTGATAGCAACCTTTTATAACATTTTTTAGTTCGCCATTTTCAAAACTTAGAAGTGTTGGTACGCTTGTAATTTTATATTCAGGATGAATATCTCTAACTACATTTACATCAGCATTTAAAAGCACTTGGTTTTTTGCTATACTTTCTGCATCAATAAAATTCTTAAGAGCACAATCACTCTGTTCAGAACCTTTTTTGTATAACAGTAACCAAATATTTTCGTTCGATTCTATCTCTTTTTGTAGGACGTTTATATTCGAAATTCCTTTCATGCTATTAAAATATGTAAATAATTAAATATGTTGACGAGCATAGCAATTGTTATGCCATTGCCCATTTTGTCAGTTACAAATGAAAAAAATGTCAGTTTTTAAAATTGAACGCAACCATTTTCAAACTTAAAGCATCTCACTTGTGTATAAATTATAAAATAAATATTGATGAAAAAAATTGGATTTGTAATTTTAGTAGGGTTTATGTTTGTATTTGCAGGATGCAACGATTATGAAGGTTACTCTTTGGGTGATATGTGGGTTGGATTTGGAATTTTTCAAGTTGATGGATTAGATTCGTATAAAATTATTTTGGATAACAAAGATATTTTAATTCCTGTTGCATCAAACTATCCTCCCGGGTGGGGCGCAAACATCGATAATGGCGAGAGAGTTTTTGTTAACTACACTATTTTAGATGAAGTTTTGGAAAGTAGTTTGCCAGCTTATTATGTGAAGGTAAACGCCATTGAAGATATTTTAATGAAAGACGTAATGGATATTACTCCTGAGATTGAGGATAGCATTGGAAACGACCCAATTGTTGTAGAAGAATACTGGATGACAGATAGTTTATTGAGTTTTAAATTAAGATACTGGGGTTATTATACTACTCATTTTCTGAATTTAGTAAAGCAGCCAGGCGAAATTTTGCCTGAAAATCTGCCAATTGAATTAGAGTTACGCCATAATGCAAACAACGATGATGATGCAATTTATTACACTGCTTACGTATCATTCAGTTTAAACGATTTGAGAATTGAAGGATTAGATTCTGTTCAGTTTGTTGTGACATCAATTGATTATGATGGTGATGAATTCTCGGAAGAGTTCGTATTTAACTATAGCGATTTGCCAGATGACATTAGAAATATAGAATGAAAATAATTATTAGTTGACTTACTTTAGAGATGACCTAAAGTAAAGAGGTGTTTTAACAGACACCTTTTTTTAGTTTATCTCTTTTATAATACCTTGATTACAAGGTATTATACTATTATGCACAGACTTCCAGTCAGTGTAAATTTAAATAGCCAACTCTTTTTTTTTAGTTTCTGAATAAATATCATTTGTACCCTTGTTCCTTTTTCTTTATTTTGAAGAATAATTAACAATTCAATTTCTTATGAAAAAAATAGTATCTATTTTAATAGTAACATTTGTGCTTTTTAGTTGCACTCAGCAAGAGTCATCAATATTAACCTCAATAAAAAACTATGTTCCCGAAACTCCTGAGTTGAGTTCAGACATAATGACACCCGAAGTGCTTTGGTCGTTTGGTAGATTGGGAGGAGCGCAAGTTTCGCCCGATGGAGAGACGGTTTTATATACCGTAACATATTATAATATAGAAGAAAATAAGTCGTATCGAGATATTTATACCATTCCGGTTTCGGGTGGCGATGCAATTAATATTACTAATTCTGCTACAAAAGAGTTTAGTGCAATTTGGCGTCCTGATGGAGAAAAAATTGGATATTTATCCGGCCAGTCTGGTAGTGTGCAACTTTGGGAAATGAATACCGACGGAAGCAAAACAAAGCAAATTTCTGAAATTGAGGGCGGAATTTTAGGGTTTCAATATTCACCCAACCAATCAAAAATATTTTATCTGAAAAGTGTAAAACTAGACGAAAGTGTTCATGATTTATTTCCAGATTTACCAAAAACAAATGCACGTTTAGAAACAGATTTAATGTATCGTCATTGGGATACATGGCACGATTATACTTATAATCATATTTTTATTGCCGACTATTC
>DAOVTY010000094.1 GCA_030632865.1 Bacteroidota bacterium | reverse complement strand
TTTAGTTGGAATTACCCTGAATTCATTCTTTCTTTGGGACATTCGCTGTGTTTACAAACTTTGGAACTGGCATCAGCAAAATCATAAAAAACTTGCCGATTGGTTAAATGTAGTTGCAGAAATAGATGCTCTAATAAGTTTGGCAAATTTTTCTAATAATCAACCTGATTATATTTTCCCTGAGATTAATAATGAAGATTTTTCTTTTCATGCTAAAAACCTTGGGCATCCACTTTTAAAAGCCAATAAACGTATTTGTAATAATTTGGATATTGATGGATGGTCGAAAATTATAATTATTACAGGTGCAAATATGGCTGGTAAAAGCACCTTCCTCAGAACAGTTGGTGTAAACCTTATTTTGGGACGACTTGGGGCTCCAGTTTGTGCTTCAGAAATGACTTTAACTCCCATCAGTATTTATACAAATATGAGAACTACTGATTCGCTTTTAAAAGATGAATCGTATTTTTTTGCTGAACTAAAAAGAATAAAAGCTGTGTTAGACCGGCTTCAAAATGGAGAACGTATTTTTGTAATTCTCGATGAAATGTTAAAAGGAACAAACTCGGTTGATAAATTAAATGGCTCGAAAGAACTAATTAGGAAATTGGTAGAATTTAAATCCATTTCGTTAATCGCTACACACGACCTAAAACTTGCCGAAATGGAGAATGAATTTCCTCGGCGTGTATTCAATAAATGTTTCGAAATAAAAATTGAAAACGATGAGTTGGTTTTCGATTATCTGCTTTCTGATGGAGTTACAAAAACCATGAACGCCACTTTTCTAATGAAAAAAATGGGAATTATTTGAGGAAAAAGTAATGCATGTAAACTTATTATTCTAAAAACTACGATTGTAACTGCGACTTATTTCTCAATCTTTCTTGTGTCTAATAATCTTGAATCTTTCCTAATCGGTTTTACAACCCCTACTTTTCAACACTTTTAAACCGTATTTTGTTAGTTACTGCTCGTGTTCAAACTCCCGAATCCACCATTGTTTAGTTATATTTGTCGCAAATAGTAGAGATTATGACTCCAAAGTACGACGAGGGAACAATTAGAACACTAGATTGGCAGGAACATATTCGGAAACGCCCGGGCATGTACATTGGAAAATTGGGCGATGGTTCGGCTGCCGACGATGGAATTTATGTGCTATTAAAAGAGGTGCTCGATAATTCAATCGATGAATTTATGATGGGTTTCGGAAAGAAGATCACTGTTGGGATTGATCAAGACAGGGTTTTTATTCGAGATTATGGGCGTGGTATTCCGCTGGGGAAATTGGTAGATGTTGTTAGCAAAATGAATACCGGTGCTAAATACGACTCCAAAGTATTTAAAAAATCTGTTGGATTAAATGGTGTTGGAATAAAAGCAGTAAATGCATTGTCAATAGATTTCTCAATAAAAGCTGTGCGCGAAGGTGTTGCCAAAGAGGTGTTTTTTAGCAGGGGAATTAAAGTTGACGAGAAGGATTACAAAGGACTTGATGATGAAAACGGCACTATCGTAAGTTTTGTACCCGACCAGTTGATGTTCAAAAAATTTCGCTACAAAAGTGATTATGTGGTGAATATGCTTAAAAACTACACTTTTTTAAATTCGGGTTTAACCATCGAATTTAATGGCGAAAAATATATTTCCAGAAATGGACTTCGCGATTTGTTGGAGGAAAATATGGATCACAATCCAATTTATCCCATAATTCATTTAAAAGGCGAAGACATTGAAATTGCGATAACGCACGGAAATCAATATGGCGAAGATTATTACTCTTTTGTAAACGGACAACATACAACGCAGGGTGGCACGCACTTACAAACGTTTCGCGAGGTATTGGTAAAAACTGTTCGCGAGTTTTACAAAAAAGATTTCGACCCCTCAGATATTCGCGCTTCAATTGTTGCTGCGGTAAGTATTAAAGTTGAAGAGCCTATTTTTGAATCGCAAACAAAAACGAAGCTTGGTTCAAAAGATATTGGTCCAAATGGACCTTCGGTTCGTGCTCATATTTCGAATTTTATGCATAAAGAACTCGATAATTATCTACATAAAAATCCTGAAACGGCAGAAGTTCTTCTAAGAAGAATTACTGAGAGTGAGCGCGAAAGGAAAGCAATTTCGGGAATAAAAAAACTTGCAAAACAACGGGCTAAAAAATCTAATCTCCATAATAAAAAATTACGCGATTGTCGTATCCATTTCAACGGAAAAAAGGAGCGTAAATATGAATCGAGCATATTTATTACCGAGGGTGATTCGGCAAGTGGCTCTATTACAAAGTCGCGAGATGTTAACACGCAAGCTGTTTTTAGTTTGAAAGGAAAGCCGTTAAATACCTTTGGCTTAACCAAAAAAATTGTGTACGAGAATGAGGAGTTTAACCTTTTGCAAGCTGCACTTAATATTGAAGATAGTCTGGAAGATTTGCGTTACAACAAAGTAATTATTGCAACCGACGCCGATGTTGACGGAATGCATATCAGGCTTTTGCTAATCACTTTCTTTTTGCAGTTTTTTCCTGAACTCATAAAAAAAGGTCATGTCTATATTTTGCAAACACCACTTTTTAGGGTTCGCAACAAGAAGAAAACTTACTATTGCTACTCTGATGATGAGCGTGAAAAGGCAATCAAAAAATTAAAAACTAAACCGGAAATTACACGATTTAAAGGACTTGGCGAAATATCTCCCGACGAGTTTAAACATTTTATTGGCGACGATATTCGTTTAGACCCTGTTGTGATGAAAAAACATGAATCGGTGTCGCAGATGTTAGAATTTTATATGGGCAAAAATACACCAACTCGGCAGGAGTTTATTATTAATAATCTTTATGTAGAAAAAGACGAAGTGGCGTAAAAAACAGATAATTGTAGGAGTAATAAGAATGTCAGAAGAGAATTTATATAACGAAGAAATTGAGGATGAGAGCGTAAAAGATGAGGTTACTTATTTGTCGGGGATGTACAAAGAGTGGTTTCTCGATTATGCGTCGTATGTAATTTTGGAGCGCGCAGTACCATATATTAACGATGGATTAAAACCAGTACAGCGGCGTATAATGCACGCCATGCGCGAAATGGATGATGGGCGTTATAATAAAGTGGCAAACATTATTGGGCAAACCATGCAATACCATCCTCACGGCGATGCATCAATTGCCGATGCAACTGTTCAGCTTGGGCAAAAAGAGCTGTTAATAGATACACAGGGAAACTGGGGTAATATTTTAACCGGCGATGGTTCGGCTGCACCTCGTTACATCGAAGCTCGCCTCTCTAAATTTGCATTAGAAGTTCTTTTCAACCCAAAAACTACCGAATGGAAACTCTCTTATGATGGTAGAAAAAGAGAACCGGTAACACTGCCTGTTAAATTTCCACTTTTGTTAACGCAGGGTGTTGAAGGAATTGCTGTTGGTTTGGCCTCCAAATTATTCCCTCATAATTTTATCGAATTAATAGATGCTTCAATTGCACATCTGAGAAATAAAGATTTTGTATTAGTACCTGATTTCTCGACCGGAGGATCTGCTGATTTTAGTAAGTATAACGACGGATTACGGGGTGGATCGATAAAAGTGCGTGCAACAATTGAAAAACGCGATAATAAAACATTAGTAATCACCCAAGTTCCTTTCGGGAAAACTACATCCTCGTTAATAGATTCTATTATTAAAGCTAATGACAGAGGCAAAATAAAAATTAAAAAAATAGATGATAATACTGCTGCCGAGGTAGAAATTCTAGTGCATTTGGCAGCGGGAGTTTCTTCGGATAATACCATCGATGCACTTTATGCTTTTACAGATTGTGAGTTGTCGTTATCACCAAACTCGGTGATAATTGAAAACGACAGACCAATTTTTATCGGTGTTAAAGAGATTTTGAAACGCTCGGCAGATAGTACTTTACAGTTATTGAAATTAGAACTGGAAATTAAAAAGTCGGAACTAGAAGAGGCTTGGCATTTTTCATCTCTCGAAAAAATATTTATAGAAGAGCGCATTTATAAAGACAAGAAATTTGAGGATTCGGAGAATATGGATGCAGCCGTGGCACACATCGATAAACGTCTCGACCCGTGGAAACCACAACTAAAACGTGAAATTACCCACGAAGATATTTTGAAATTGATGGAAATTAGGATGGCGCGAATCCTAAAATTCAACAAAGACAAATCAAACGACCATTTGCAAACCATTGAAGATGAAATTGCAAAAGTTGTTGAAAATATTAAAAATATCGTTCCGTTCTCAATAAAATGGTTTCAACACCTGAAAACTAAATATGGAAAAGGGCGCAACCGTAAAACCGAAATCCGCAGCTTCGAAAATATCGTTGCATCTAAAGTAGTAGTTCGTAACGAGAAACTGTACATAGATCGCAAGGAGGGATTTATCGGCACAGGATTGAAAAAAGCCGAATTTGTTAGCGATTGCTCCGACATTGACGATATTATTGTTTTTCGCCGCGATGGCTCTTATTTTATATCAAAAGTTTCTGATAAATCTTTTATAGGGAAGAATTCGTTGCACGTTGCCGTGTTTAAAAAGAACGATAAACGTACCATTTATAACATGGTTTATAAAGATGGCAAATCGGGATATTCTTATATGAAACGTTTCTTTGTAACAGGTGTTACCCGAGACAAAGAGTACAATCTTACCAAAGAAACTAAAGGGTCTCGAATTACATATTTCTCAGTAAATCCTAATGGCGAAGCCGAAGTATTAAAGATAGTTTTGAAACCAAAGCCACGAATTAAAAATTTAATTTTCGAGGAAGATTTGGGAGAGCTGGCAATTAAAGGTCGACAAAGTATGGGAAATATTTTAACCAAATACGATGTACATAAAATTTCGTTAAAAGAGAAAGGTGTTTCTACTTTGGGTGGTCGTAAAATTTGGTTCGACGAAGATGTATTGCGTTTAAATGCTGATTCGCGTGGGAAGTTTCTTGGTGAATTTTCCAGTGATAATAAAATTTTAGTTCTCTACAAAAAGGGTAATTGTCAACTTTATAATTACGATTTAAGTAACCATTTTGGACAAGACATTCTTGTTATCGAAAAGTTTGATAATCATAAAATATTATCGGTAGTTTATTACGATGCCGAGCAAAAATACTATTATGTGAAACGCTTTGGAATTGAAGAGATTGAAGGTAAATTATTTAGTTTTATTGGCGATAATCCAGACAATAAATTGGTTAGTGTTACCTGGGTTCGATATCCAAGATTAGAGCTAGAGTTTGGTGGCAAAAACTCTGAACGCGAGAATGAGATTATTGAAATAGCCGAATTTATAGGTGTAAAATCGTGGAAAGCAAAAGGGAAACGTGTTTCGAGTTACGAGCTTGAAAATATAAAAGAGATTGAGCCGGTTGTAAAAGATGAGGATGATAAACCAGAACCGGAGGAATTGGAAATTGAAGAGCCTAAAAGTGTTGAGGATATTCCTTTTGAAATAAACCGACCAAAAAAAGACGATGAAAACTCAAATCAAATGTCGCTGTTTTAGGAACTTTGAACTCGAAAATTATGAGAATATATTTAATTGGTTATATGGGCAGCGGAAAATCTCATTTAGGGCGCAAGTTCTCGAGATATTTGGGTGTGCAGTTTGTAGATATGGACCACTATATTGAAGAGCGGAATTATAAAACCATTCCACAAATATTTGCTGAAGAGGGAGAAGGTGAATTTCGCAAAAAGGAACGCAAGGCTTTGGTAGAACTTTCGGAATTTACAGACATTGTAATTGCAACCGGTGGCGGTGCACCCTGTTTTTTTGATAATATAGATTTAATGAATAAATCCGGTGTAACTATTTATCTTAATATAGATCCTAAAGTTCTTGCTTTCCGATTAATGAAATCTAAAACTGAACGTCCTCTTATAAAAGGAAAATCGAAGGATGAATTGATTAAGTTTATTGACGAAAGTTTACAAAAACGACACGATTTTTATTCTCAGGCAAAATATCACATTACATATCCTGATATTGATATGGAGGAGTTAGAGAAGATAATTTCACAATAAATTATGCTATTGAATAGATAAAAAGTTTATTACTACTATGTTTCTTGTTAATTTCACACAGCTTCTTTCTTAAATATTTAATTGATTATGCAAACCAACAAGCAATTAAATCTCGCTTTCGACTTTGTTCAATACACCGGGAAAAATATTTTTTTAACCGGGAAAGCAGGAACAGGTAAAACTACTTTCCTTAAAAGTTTAAAGGAAAAATCGCCAAAGCGAATGATTGTAGTTGCGCCAACCGGAGTAGCTGCTATTAATGCCGGCGGTGTAACAATTCACTCATTTTTTCAACTTTCGTTTGCACCGCAAGTTGGGGTTGAAAATATTCAGGAAAAACAAAATCGTTTTAATAAAGAGAAAATAAACATAATCCGTAGTCTCGACCTTTTAGTAATAGACGAAATTAGTATGGTGCGAGCCGATATTCTCGATGCCATCGACCGGGTTTTGAGACGTTTCAGAAACCGAAATAAACCATTTGGAGGGGTGCAGATTTTAATGATTGGCGATTTACAACAACTTGCGCCGGTTGTAAAAAACGATGAATGGAATCTCCTGAAACGCGAATACGAAACTGTCTATTTTTTTAGTAGTAAAGCATTACGAGAAACTTCTTATGTTAGTATAGAACTGCTTCATGTTTATCGTCAGCAAGACGATAAATTTATTGCAATTCTAAACAAAGTACGCAACAATCAACTCGACCAAAGTGCTTTAGAAGCCCTGAATAAAAGACACATTCCAAATTTTAAACCCGCCGACAACGAAGGTTTCATTACTCTTTGCACACATAATTTACACGCACATAGAATTAACGAAGCAAAGTTAATTCAGCTTAAAAACAACAAGCAACTTTTTACTGCCGAAGTTGAAGGCAAATTTCCGGAATACTCTTATCCAACAGAGTTTAAGTTGGAAGTAAAAGTTGGCGCTCAAGTAATGTTTGTAAAAAACGATCCCGATCCGGAGAAGCTTTTTTATAATGGTAAAATTGGTAAAATTACTCGTTATGATAATGATGTAATTTATGTGATTTGCCCCGACGAAGAGGAAGAAATTGCAGTAACTCAGCTACTTTGGGAGAACGTGAAATATACAATAGACAAAAATACGGCAGAAATTTCAGAATCGGTAGAAGGCTCGTTTTATCAATATCCACTAAAATTAGCTTGGGCGATTACCATTCATAAAAGTCAAGGTTTAACTTTCGAGCACGCTATTATCGATGCAGAAGCGTCGTTTGCTCATGGTCAGGTTTATGTTGCACTAAGCCGTTGCAAAACTTTGGAGGGAATGGTTTTAAGTTCGCAAATTTCAAATCGTAGTATTATTAACGACGGAACAGTGAGCGGTTTTATTCAGAATGTAGAAGATAATCAACCTGGAGATAATGAATTGAATAACTCAAAATTAGCGTATCAAAAAGATCTATTAATGGATGTTTTTCGATTTGATAATGTAAAATTGCAGGTGAATGTTATTAGTAAACTGTTGCGCGAAAATAGCTCGGCTATTCCCGAGTTTGTAATTGAACATATTAGAAAAATAAAATCTGCTGTTTATTCCGATTTGGTAGATGTTTCCGAAAATTTTCATGCCCAAATTTCAAAACTTTTATCTGTTCAGCCAGATGTGAAGCAAAATCCAAATTTACTGGATCGAATTTCCAAGGCCGCCGACTATTTTTCTACCAAAGTAAAATCTATTTTAGTCGATGATTTTTCGAAAGCAGATTTAGAAGTTGACAATCGTACTTTGCGAAAACAATTAAAAAATAGCTCAGCTAGATTAGTAGAAGAAACGGAATTAAAACTGGCAAGTTTAGAAATTTGCAAAACTGGTTTTGATGTAAAACAGTTATTAGATTCTCGTGCAAAAACGTTGATTGAGAATAACAAACCCATTGCAAAAAAGCAAAAAGCAAAAGATATAATAAACCTAGATTCAATTCCGCACCCCCAATTGTACAACATACTTCGTACGTGGCGGATGGAAAAAGCTAGTGAATTGGAGAAGCCTGCATTCTATATTTTCTCGCAAAAATCATTAATTGAATTGGTAAATTATTTGCCAGTAGAAACAGCAACACTGAAATTAATAAATGGTTTGGGAGGAAGAAAAATAGAACAGTTTGGGGCCGATATTATTCAAATTATTACAAAATATTGCGATGAAAATAATATTCAGCAGATGGAGATTCCGTTAAAAGAGATTACTGAAAAAAAGCCAAAAATCGATACAAAAAAGTTGAGTTTTGAATTATACCAAGCAGGAAAAACAGTTGCCGAAATTGTAAAAGGAAGAGCACTCACAAAAAACACAATCGAAAATCATTTAGCGCATTATGTGAAACTCGGTGAGTTGGATATTAGTAGGTTAATCAGCAAAGAAAAACTCAAAAAAATATCAGACTATTTTCAAAAAGCTGAAAGCAAAAGTTTCGGCGAAGCAAAAGCTGCCTTGGATGACGATATTAGTTATGGAGAACTTCGGATGGGTTTGAGTTATTTGGAAAATAAAGAATAGATTCGAGCCATTCCAATATTTAACTACAACACTTAAAAATGTATTAATTAACAGAGTTAATAAATACAGGTATTTTGCAAAAATATTCATCAGATAACTTTTAGATGTAATTTTTTTATCGGTTTTATCTATCTTTACTCAAGTTCGTAATTTAAAATATTTTGAAAATGATACGTTACCTCTTATTAATCACATTTCTCTTTTTATCTGTATTTTCATTCTCTCAAAAAATGTGGGACGGTTACGAACATCTTATGTCTCCGTCACGAAATTATGTAATTTATCAAACTATCTCTGAGATAAATATTGATGGCAAACCCGATGAAACTTCATGGCAAAAAGCCGAGTGGTCGGAGTATTTTCAGGATATTGAAGGAGATTTAAAGCCGGCACCTAAATATCAAACTCGTTTTAAAATGCTTTGGGACAACCAAAACTTATATATTCTTGCTGAACTTGAAGAGCCACACATTTGGGCTTATTACAATATTCAAGACCAAATTGTTTTTCATGAAAATGATTTTGAAATATTTATTGATCCAACCCGAGACACTCATAATTATTATGAATTTGAAATAAATGCACAAAACACATTGTTCGATTTGTATATGCCTAAACCATATAGAAATGGAGGACAAGCAGAAATAGATTGGAATATTAAAAATTTTAAAAGTGCAATTTTTGTTGATGGCACTTTAAATAACCCAAATGATGTTGATAAAAGATGGCTTGTTGAAGTTTCAATTCCTTTAAAATCGTTAACCAATTACAAAGAGTATGTTATGCCCGAAGATGGTAGTTATTGGAAATTCAATTTCTCGCGAGTGCAGTGGCAAACTGAAGCTGTAGATGGCAAATACACCAAAGTAAAAGATAAAAAAACCAATAAACATTTAAGTGAGAATAATTGGGTTTGGAGTGCGCAAGGAGTAGTAAATATTCACCTTCCAGAACGTTGGGGACTTGGTCAGTTTTCTACAAATACTGTTGATGAAAATACTGTTGAATTTATTTTGCCCGAAGAGGAGAAGTACTCAAAATATATTTGGATTATATACTACAAACAACAAACCTACCGAAAAGAAACAGGTAAATATGCACAAACTCTTTCCGACTTAAATTTGTCTCAATCTACGAAAACCGAAAATGGTAAATATATTTTATACAATATGGATGTTGATGGACATAAATTTACCGCTACTTTAAAAACTGAGCATGGAATGAAATTATCAATTAATAATGATGGTTTTTTTAAAGTTTTAGAAAAATAAATACAACTATGAATAAAAGAGAATTTATAAAATCGTCGGTGATGGCAGGAATGGGATTAACCGTTTTAGGAACTGCAAGTGCCAGCGAAGCAAAAGCAAATAAAAGATCTAAAGGTCCAAAACACTGGGTTTGGGAAAATCCGAATAAAAATGAAAGTGATAAGGTTTTACAAGAGAAGTATAAAAACTTTTATAAAGCTGGAATTAGGGGAATGTTTTTTGAACACGATAGCGAACGACATTTCAGAATTGCAAAAAAAACCGGATTGGAAACACATCGCTGGATGTGGACAATGAATCAGGGAGGAACGCTTTTAGAAGATCATCCTGAATATTATGCAATTAGCAGAAATGGTGATTCTTGCGCCAATAAACCTCCGTATGTTAATTATTATCGCTGGCTTTGTCCATCGAAACC
>DAOVTY010000227.1 GCA_030632865.1 Bacteroidota bacterium | reverse complement strand
ATTCGTAGCATTACAAAAAAGAGATTTGTAGTAACTACCGATTCTAAACATGCCTTCCCGGTGGCTCCGAACCTATTAAATAGGAAGTTTAAAGTTGAGGTTCAAGGTAAAGTTTGGGTCTCTGACATTACCTATATACGTACCCTGGAGGGTTGGTTATACTTAACTATTATATTGGACTTGGCAGACAGGAAAATTATTGGCTGGTCTCTTAGCAATTCAATGCATGCATCAGTCTCATAATTTTTTGCCAATTTTTCTTTTCTATTTTTAGGTCTTGGAGTTCTTGAATTTCATTTCTGTTCAGTGTAACATATTTGGGTTTGTATGTTTCTACCTTATACTTATATAGGTAACCTTTATAGTTGTACAATTCTTGTTTTTCTACCCATAACATAAACGTTTTCAGATTTCTAATTCTTTTGGATGTCGTGTTGCTATTATGATTTTCACCAAACCAATTTCTAAATCTGTTAAAAAAATCCGTGTTATTGATGCTTTCAAGTTTAAGAATAACATTATTGGTGTCTTGGACTTCTGCAATGCGACTCCAATGCTTTTATAATCTTTGATTGACTCACTGCCATTGAACTGTTCGTGCTTTTGCCGAAGGAAGTTTTCGTAATTACCGATTAGGGTCTTATCCTTTGGTGAATCTCTTTCAATTATATGCTGTTGGAGATGTTGGTCGTCAACATCAAAATTACCTGTTTTAATAAAATGTTAACATCCTTTTTGAGTTACTTCTGTTCGCCACCACTGCATCTTATGCACTATGTACTGGTCAACCTTATTCTGTAAATTCTTTAGTTCTTGGTTTAGCAACCTGTAGTTAGGCATCTTGGTATTATAGTACAAGTCTTTCTTATGGCAACCCTACACGAACTTCTGTTTAGTGTTGATTCGTATAATATTCTCTTTATGCTTAAAACATATATAAATGTATTCGTAATTGCCAGACTTCCAATTCTTTAATGCACTTGCTGAGTTCATAATGACAGGGTTTATTGTTCAGTTCAAATATAAGTAATTATTTTGAACCATATTTTGAACTATGATAAACGGTGTAAGATACTGTGTTTCAACTCAATTAGTTTTTAATTAAAAAGAGTGACGTTTTTAATTAAAAATGCAATGTTAAAACGTTGAATATCAGTATAGTATTAGTGTTATTATGGAATCCAGTATGTCCCACTTCAAAAAGAATAGTCACATGTATTTTACATACGTATTATATTCTTAGAACTTCAATAAAATTTATGTCGGGTATAGTTCTGATGTAAAAAAACGATTAGCTGCACACATGATAAACGAAATACAGGTTGACTAAAAAAT
This sequence comes from Bacteroidota bacterium, assembly GCA_030632865.1. Taxonomy (GTDB): domain Bacteria; phylum Bacteroidota; class Bacteroidia; order Bacteroidales; family Prolixibacteraceae; genus Draconibacterium. Next base: position 3,848 of record DAOVTY010000227.1, on the reverse strand, counting down.
CTCAATCATGGCAATTTATCTATCAACCCTTAGAAAGGCTTCTTTCTAAGAAAAATAAATCGAATAAAAATAAGCAATTTCAATCTAAAGATATTAGTGTAGCCAATACAGCCTTTCATTTAATATAAATTACAGTTTAAAATTGTAATATTTTACTGTTTTAATAATTTCGGGTTGTTTCTATCAATTTTCTTAGATTTTCTTCGGGTGTATTTGCAGGTATGGCACAGCCTGCATTCAAAATAAACCGGTTTGTTTTGGTAAATATATTTAATAATTCAATAGTTTTTTCTTCTACTAACTCCGGCGTTCCCATGGCAATCACTCCACTCGGATCGATGTTTCCAATAAAACAAACTTTATTATTTAATATATCGAATGTTTTTTGCGTATCGGTTTTGTAATCGAGTTCAAAAGCATCTGCTCCAGTTTTTAGCATTTTGTCAAGAATAGTTTCGGTGTTACCACAAATGTGTAAAGTGTAGGGAAGGTTTAGTTTGTGCGCTTCGTTAACCACTCGTTTCTCGTAAGGCATTGCAAATTTTTCGTACATATCGGGCGAAACCATTTCCGGACCTGCTGGGCTGTCGCCATTAGAAACCATGTCGCAGTCGGTTTGTGCCATTAACCTTATAAACTGGCAACTAATGTCGGTGCAATATTCCAGCAATTCTGTTAGCTGCTCCTGCTCGCCCATAATTAAGTCTAGCATCCACTCCTGACTGCCACGCATCATACTAGCCAACGAAAATGGCGACTGGTCGCAATTACCTCGCACATAAATTTCATTTTGAAAATGAGATTTTATCACGCGTGTCGCTTCCAACCAGTTTTGAACATATCGGTAGTTTTCAATATTTACTTTTTTCAGTGACTTTACATCTGCCATATTTAGCAAATTCCCTTTTGCCGAACGTCCAGGTTCATTCTTCGGTAAATCAACCGGAACACCAACTGCACCCGCCAAAGTAACTGTATCGATATCTACTAAAATTCCATCAAATCTGTATTTTTCTATAGATTTAATAAATACATCGGCAATAACTTTTGGATTGTCTCTGTATGTTGCCATACTAACTTTTGCTTCGCTCACTGCCATCCAAAAATTGTGCAGCATAATTGGGGTTGTGTCGGTTGGCTGATTATTTATTGCAGCTTTAATTCTTTCGTATCCATTCATGATTTTAGATTTGTTTTATGGCTGCTCCTAAAGCATCGAGTCCAATCGACTGACATACGCCTTGTTTATTTTTAATTTTCATTTTTTTTAGGTTCCACTCATAAACCTCGTCAGCCAAGCCCCATAATTCTCTAAACTGCTTAATGTAAAGTTTATCATTCTCTAAAGTGGTGAATTTGGGTTGGAACTGGTTATTTGATTTGTCTCGTGTTTCCCAGATTGCTTTTGTCGTGAATAAAATATTTTTAGTTAAATCGACTCCCAGTAATTTCTTTTCTTCTGAAGAGCCTATGTATCGCATAAGAATACCACGACCAGCCAAATAATCATTACCATGAACTGGCCCGAAGCTGGACAAACAAGGTGCCTCATGGATGATATTGTCGACGTTACTTATTAACGCATTTTTTATACCTGCACCAATTTGATTAATTAATGATCTTAGTTTTTTCTCAAATGACTTCACGTTGAAAGTAGTATCCAATTTTTTAGTTTTAAGCCAAACTGCTAATTCATCTTTTACTGCCAGCATATCGGTAAGTGCACCAATAAGCATTCCCTGGTCTCCAGCCCAAACCCAAGGTTCTGCCCAAGGGGGATGTATTTTTTCTTGATAAGCAGAACCCTCGAAAAATGCCATTGGTCGCTCCTGAACAAGGACACCACTAGCTGAAACCTTCTTTAGGTATTGGTATTCTTTTAAATCGAACCATTTTTCGAACCAAAGCCATTGGCGATAAGACATATCAAGGTATTTTTCATTATCGCTCATGTTTTCGGCAAGTGTAGTTCTATAAATTCGTGAAGAAAGTAAAAACAACAATACGTTGGTAACTGTATTTTTCACTCCTTTGCTTATTCCGTTAGCATCTCCATTTCGGCATCCGTGAGGCACGGGCAATGCATCCGGAGTGTGGTCATAAGCAGTTTTCTTTTTGTATTCCCAGCATAAATCAGTTGATAGTTCAAAATACTTTTCTGCCAATTCGGTTTCACCCATCTTTAATAGGTGCTTCCGAGCATTTAAAGCCATTAATCCCCACCATCCAAAATCATCAGCCCAAAGGTCTCCTGGATCGAACTTGTTGAAGAAAACGAGGTTTTCTTCCAGCATTTCTTTTACTTTTTGTTGCATTTCCTTTACCTCCGGATTATCTGGCCAGCGGCTAATTACCGCATCCATAAAAGTAAGACAAGCATCAAAAGTATTTCCTCGTTTCCAGAAGTCATTAAAATTCCATATCTCTTTAAATCGATAAAAAGCTGCTTTTGCCCATGCTTTCAATTGTTCTTCAGTAATAATTTCAGAAGAATTATTACAGGAATATGTAAATCCTGCTGAAGTTAATAGTGAAAAAGTTCCTGTGAGTTCAATAAATTTTCGTCTTTCCATTTTGTGTTCTTATTTTAAAGTTTCCTTCTCCAACTCTTCCAAAGATTTTCCTTTTGTTTCAATAATATATTTTTTGAAGAAGAAGAAGCTGATAAATGTGAGTACCGCAAAAACAGCAAAAGTATATCCGATTCCACTGTTGTCTGTGAATGATTCTTTAATTACAGGGAACAGGAATAATAGTAACGCATAAAACATCCAATGCGAAAACGAACCAATTGCCATGCCTCGCGCGCGGATATTGTTTGGAAACATTTCGGCAAATAGCACCCAAACCACTGCACCCTGCGAAAAGGCAAAACATGCAACAAAACTTATCATAAAAATAAGGGGCATGAAACCTCCAATATCAAAAATAAAAACGTAAGAGAAGACTCCGAGGAAAATTGTCATTCCGACTGAGCCAAGAAGTAGCATAAATTTTCGTCCGATACGGTCGATAAAAGCCATGGCGATAATTGTAAAAGTGAGGTTGGTTGCTCCAACAATAACTGTTTGCCAAATGGCTGATTCGGTACCAAAACCAGCTGCGCTGAATATTTCGGTTGAATAAATCATAACAATTGCAATTCCCGTAAATTGGTTAAACATTCCAATCATCACTCCGATAATTACCAATCGTAGAAACGGTTTTTTAAAGAGGTATTTAATATGTTCCACAACTTCGGTGTCGATGGAATTTTTGATATTTTCAAGAAGTTGATTGTTATCTGAACCCGTATTAATTTTACCGATTACATCTTTTGCTTCCTCTAAATATCCTTTTTTTACTAACCAGCGCGGACTTCTGCCAACAAAAAATAGTAGTGTCAGAAATAATATTGCCGGTGCAGCTTCCGACATAAACATGAAACGCCAGTTGTTAATTCCCGTATTTATTAATGCAAGGTCGGTGGCAAATGCAATTAAAATACCAACAACCAACGAAAGTTGAAACAGGATTGTAAACCTGCCGCGATATTTTGGCGGGGCAATTTCTGAAATGTAAATAGGCGAAAGAACTGAAGCTCCGCCAATTGCCAGCCCTCCAATAATTCTGAAAATAATGAACATTGTTATATTAGTAGCCATTCCGGTTCCAATTGCCGAGACTAAAAACAGCAATGCTGTAATTTTTAGCATGTACCTTCTTCCGTATTTATCGCCGGGACGACCAATTCCGATTGCTCCAACAATACACCCGAATATGGCAGAACTAACTGCCCAGCCTTGCATTACTTTATCAAGTTGAAAATGGTCGCTAAAAAATGGCAAAGCACCGTTAATTACTGCGGT
>DAOVTY010000005.1 GCA_030632865.1 Bacteroidota bacterium | reverse complement strand
TCCCAATGCAATTGCTGTTAATATGTAGTTAAACCCAATGAATGTGTATCCGAGTGAGTTAAACTCAATTCCAACAATTTTATAAAATAAAAAGGCAACCGCAAAACCTAAAAAGGAGAGTACAAAAGTTATTCGAGAATAGATAAGCAAACCCAGCGCAATTATAATTCCGGCTAATAAATGAGATTGAAAAAATATTGCTCCAAGCGAATGAAAATATATTCGGATAAACGAAGATTTGATATTATTTTCGAGAAAATCGTAGATGTCAACAAAAGATTGCCCACCGAGAGCGTACAATTCATTATAAACAAAAATACTCCGCTCGCTAATATTAAGTGCAGTTAAACTGCCACCAGATAAAGCTACAATCCATATAGTAATTAAAAAAGGAACACTTAAAAATGGTAATCCGTATTTGCCAAGTACTCCCTGAAAAACGATGGTGAGAAAAAAGCATGTAACGGCCGAAATTGCTACTAATAAAAAAAGTTGCATCGATGGTTCGTAAAACAGACCAACCCCCAAACCTACCAGCAGCGCATTAAATCCATATAACCCAACACTTAAAAGATATTTGTTATAACCTAAAGAATAAGCAAGTAGATTGGCAATAATTACGGCAATTAAACCACCCATTCCAGCCCCATAATCAAAAAAGCTAATGATTATTAAAAAAACAGCGAGTAATTTTGATGTGGAAAAAAATACTTGCGAATAGCTATTTAATATCGAAGAGAGAATATCTTTCCAACTTAAGGTGTTGCCTTGCATTTTTTACATTTAAGTTATGGATCCTAAACCTGTTAGTTATTCACCGGTACGACTCTTAAATTAACTCTAATATTATCCGAACAAATGTACCCAAAAGAAAATGCTTTTAGAGAACTTGCAATTAATCTTTATCGGCATTATTTTTCAGGTTTCACTTCAAAACTTTGTATTGAATCCAGATTTTCTTTTCTCCTTATAATATGAGCTTTCCCGTTTAAATCAATCAATACAACATTTGGTCTGAATGTTATAAACTGCATCCACTGAGTCATGTTATAAGCGCCAACACGTTCTATAACCAATTGGTCTCCAACTTTCGATTGTGGAAAATTTATGGCATCGCGAATAACATCAATATTCATACAAAGTGGTCCGTAAATAGTTGATTCTTCAACATGGCTAGAAACTTCCTTACTTGGAAAAACTCCCAAATTATACCAAAACGATGTAAATAATAAGTTAACTCCGGCATCAATTACCATTGTGCGTCGTCCGACTGTAGAACGTTTGTTTGCCAAAACAGTTGTAAGCAAATATCCTGCATCGTCAACCAATGCACGACCAGTTTCCATAAATAGCACAGGTAAATTTTCATGTGGAATTTCAGATGAAATTATTGCATTCGAAATTGCTTCTGCGTAGTCGTCGAAAGAAGGACAAGTTTCGGATCCTGGCATATATGCACCTTTCAGTGTGTTTTTAGAAGCAAAACCACCACCTAAATCAATATATTTTAACCAATGATCGAATTTTCGGTGAATTGCCATGTACAAGTTCGATAGTTTTGTTGCTGCAATTCCATATGCCGATGCAACCATAATATAAGTTCCAATGTGAGTATGTAAACCTATCATCTCCAAATTTTCGGTTAACATAATTCGGTTGATTGCATTCCAAGCTTCACCATTTTCGTAGTTAAAACCAAACCTATCCCAAATCGGATAAATACCGGCATCTAAATTTATTCTAATTGCTACTCTCGCTTTTTTGTTCAGCTTGCGAGTGGTTTCAATTAATAAATACAACTCATCAAAATGATCGATATGAATGCACGCATTGTGATTAATTGCAAGTGTTAAATCTTCTTCTGATTTTTCTGGTCCATTAAAAATAATATTCGACCCATTTACACCATTCGAAAGGGCTTTTGTGAATTCAAATCCGGAAACAACTTCAGCCCAAGAACCTTCGTCGTGAAAAACATTACAAACTGCATCGAGGTAATTTGTTTTGTACGACCATGCAAATTGCACTTTTGGGTAGCGGGTTTCAAATGCCTGTTTTGCTTCGGCATAAGTGTCTCTAATTGTTTTTTCTGAAAGTACAAATACAGGAGATCCAAATTCTTCCATTAGTTCAGGAACAGGAATTCCATCAATTTCTGAAATTATTTTTTGCTTTGCAGGTAGTCCAAATTTATTAGGAACCCCTGCTGTTATTTTACTAATAACTGGTTTTTCGTATTTTAACTTGCTCATTATATAATGTTTTTTAAATTTCTTTGTTCATTGATATTGCTGCGAATTTCTCCAAATCTACAATCATGTCATACGAATAACGTACAAACATTTTACCTATTTTATATTTTGTCATTGGTTTTACGTCCCATCCCAAAGCCAACTTAATTAATGCGTCCGGAATATTTTGTCCGGCGCCAACTGCAAGATAAACCCATGCCGGAATACGTGGATTAATTTCAATTAGAAAATACTCTCCACTGCTTGTTTTAATTAACTCAAGCTCCATCCCGCCTTTCCATTTTGTTTTTTTGATTAACATACGGGTTAGTTCCATCATTTTTTCATCGGCTAAAGTAATTCCGCCCCAGGCTTTTCCTTTGTCTGTTATATATTGTTTCCGCATTGGCACGGCTGCAATTGTATTACCTTTTCCATCGCCAAGTGCAATTACGTTTACCTCGGTACCTTTTACAAATTCTTGCGCAATAACAGGGAAACCCCATTTGGCAGAAATTTTATGAAATGCCTGTTTTACCTGCTCTTCGTTACCAGCTTCGTACGCATCGTAAAATTGTCCTTTTATCATAACCGGGTAATCAAATTTATCCTCCAAATCTGCAATCTGATTAATTGTTCCCAGGTTTAAACTGCCCGGAACTTTTACGCCGTACTTTTTACCGTAATCTGCCAGTTTATCTTTATCGCGTTCCTGAAATTGTTTTAGCGAGGGTAAAAACATATGAATTCCCTTGTCTAATAAACGCTGTTCGTTTTTCATAAATGAAAAAAGTTCAGCATCGAAATTGGGAATAAGTACATCAATATTTTCTTGTTGATGAATTTGTTCTATACGTTCAATTAATTCATCTGATCCGGAAGATGGGTAAGGAATTTGAAAAATACGGTCGCATAAATCTTCCATATAAATACCAGGCTCCAGATTTTCGTAAACCAACCCTATTACTCTAACATCAAAATCTTCAGACTCTTTTGCTCCACGAATAACGGGTACTCCCGGCCCCGGATTATCAGTATTATTTAGTCCGGTAACGGCAAGCGTTATTTTTTGCTTCGACATAATTATTTGTTTATTTAAAATCTAAGGGATCGCCTTGAACAATTATTTGATGATGTTTTAAAAGGGCACAAAATTCGTAGAAATCTTTCTCGATTGTGAGGTCGTCAACATCATATTTGTCAAGCATTACATCTCTAATAATTTCAAAATCTTTTCCTTCTACAATTTGTTTTATTAACTCTAATCCAAATGGGTTTAGGTTAAACGAATCGCCGGTTCTTGAATTAAAAACAAAACCGTTATCGCTAATTTTAATTTCTTCAGTAATTTTCATTTTGAGTCGATTTAAAGTCTTTTTAATGAATTATTATACAACTATATAACAACAATTTTAATTAATTGTTTTTATTCCGAATTGACATTTAATAAATTTATTTTTAATAGCGAACTTTTGTTTAATTAGCTGTTTTATAGCCTATCAAATAGTTTTAAAAACAGAATTGGAATATTAACATAAAAGAATGTCAATATTCCAATTCAGAATTTTATAATTCCAATATAGAATTTTATAACTCCACTGTTTCAGTAACATCACCAATGGTTACTGTAATTGTATTATCACATTCACCATCGCCATAATTAATTACTTTCAATAGTTGTCCTTCAGTTGCTATTTCAACAATTCCACTTACAGGATAAAAACAGCCGTTATTATAAATTAATGCAGAAGTGATTTCCATGGTATAACTGTTCCCGTCTAAATCTACTCCAGATCCAGCACCTATAACAGACCAAACATCATCTGCAAATAAAAATGTTGCACCACCTTCAATTTGTTCGCTAAATTTTTCGCAAGCCCAAGTAATTGTAGATCCGTCGAGGTAAGTAAGTGTTGCTTCGCTTACAGTTTTTGTGAAAGTTAAATTACCACTCTCGTTTAAACCGGTATTTAGTGTTGTTTTTACACCTTCCATTTTGTTATCATTCATATAATAGTCCTCGAAGGAAATTTCTTTAAGTGAGCCTTCGTTTTTCCACCAGTCAGATGCACTAATATGAACCATTCCTCTTTTGTTATTCCCAAAATAACTTTCGCAATTTTCGATTCCGTAGTCAAAAGTCCAACTACGTGGCCAGAATTCGCCATTTTCGTTTTCGTGTATTGTAACTGTTACACAATCTACAATTGTTGCCGACTTTAATCCGTCATCGCTGCTTGTTGCTTCTTCAACAGTTGACAACGAAAATGAATTAATCATGTTAATGTAGTCTGTAACCGTAGTCTTGGTAATTTCATTTTCTACAACTACTTCATCTTTGTTACACGAGCTTAACAACGATAAACTTACTACCACCAAAATCAAACTAGATAATTTTCTTAAATTTTTCATACTTTAAACTTTAAATTGTTTTAATTGTTTTTCTGAACTGAAGATATGACACACTTAATTTTAAAAACTTGCGATAGAAAAATATTTTTCTTGAAAGCAATTAAATTTCAGTATGTTTAATCTTCATATATAATACAAGTAACTTCATTTTTTCCCTAAAATTTTAATGAATAAAACTTTATAACGAAATTTGAATACCTGTTATTACATTTGGCATTAATCTTGTTTAGCAATTATTATTATTATGAATAAAAACACTTAAAATCTATTATCATGAAAAAAATTACAACCATATTATTAATTCTAGTAGCAGTTATATTAACCTCCTGCGAAGGACCAATGGGCCCTCCCGGATTACCCGGCGAAAATGGATATGCTTTAGTAGGAACTGTTTTTGAAATTGAAGGTGATTTTACCCCTATTGACGATTACACTTTATTTTTCGAATTCCCCAACGACTTTGAAATATACGACACAGATGTTGTTTTTGTATATATTTTGTGGCAACACATTGATGGTTTAGATATTTGGCGATTAATGCCTCAAACAGTTGTTTTGCCAGAAGGAGTTATACAGTATAATTATGATTATACGGTTTTAGATGTACAAGTATTTTTGGAATTTACTATTAACGAAAATGATTTGCATGAAGATGAAACTGATGGTCAGGTTTTCAGAATTGCAGTTTTGCCGGCAGATTTCATGGCAAATAAATCGTTTAATGAGAATGATTATAATTCAATTCTAAATTCTCCCGAATTAAAACTGAATACGATTGAAGGAGCCAATTTTACGATAAAATAGATTATAAATAAAATAAATAGCAAAAAGCAGAGCCGTTTTTCCAATACAGAAAAACGGCTCATTTTTTAAAAACTATTTCTATTTATTTTTATTCTACTTTGTTTGCTGCAGTAGCCTGCCACTCCAAATATGCGCCATCGTAAACTTTTACATTTGTATATCCTAATCCTTTTAATGCAAGAAATACAATTCCTGCACGAGTACTACTTTCGCAATACGCAATTACAGTTTTATCTTTTGTAACTCCTTTAGATTCGAATAGAGGTTTTAGAGCATCATTCGATTTCAGGAGTGATTTACTATCAAGTAAAGTAGTGTGGTCGATATTTACTGCTCCCGGAATATGACCTTTTCTCAATTCTGTTTTTGCTGTTCCTGCATATTCAGCAGGAGTACGGGCATCAACTATAACTACAGAAGAATTTCCCGACGCATTTTTCACGTCGTCCATATTTGCTAAAATTGAAGCGTCTGCTTTTGCTGCAAAAGTTCCGGCTGCAACTTTACTCGGAGATCCTGTTATTGGTCTGCGTTTTGCTTTCCATGCAATCAGGTTTCCATCAAGCATTTTCACATTTGGTGCTCCCAAATACTTTAACAACCAATACATTCTACCGGCATATTTCCCCGAACCTTCATCGTAAACAACTATAGTTTTTTCGGGAGTTACACCTTTTGCACCTAATAAAGCTGCCATGTCGCCTGCTGGCTTAATTAGATTTTTCACTGGTATATCATCGCAAAGCGAACTGTAAGGTACATTTACAGAACCTGTAATGTGTACTTTGTAACCCTTGTCTGATGTTGCACAAACAATAACAACATCTTTCTTTTTCATTATTTTTGATAAATCTTGTACCGAAATAACATCTTGTGCCGAAATAGCCGATGTTACCAATAGTATTAAACCTAACAGCAGAATTTTTGTGAATTTCATAATATTATTATTTAATTATTTTAATCTAAAACTTTACTTGTAGCTGAACCATAATAGCATCGTTATCGACTTCGCCTGCCCACTCGGCTTTATACTCGTAATTTACTTGCAAGCGTGTCCATTCGTTGAAAAAATAGTTAACACCCAAAGTTGTAATATGTTCCATATTGTTATTTCCCAAACTAATATCGTTATTAAAGTTTTCGTATTTAATAACTGGTTGAAAATTCCATGGAGTATTATATAATGCCATTACAAATAAACCTTGTCTTTCAATGCTTCCTACAACTACCTCGGGGTCGCTTCCACAACCTCCGCCAACGGTGTAAGAACCATCGTCTTTACCATAAATGTATTCACCTTGAACTAGAAAATTTGCAATTTCAACTTCAAATTCTGCTCCAATTCTAGTTGTTTTATTAGCATCTAAAGTGGGGTCTTCTAAATTATTAGATTTACCCGTTTTAAAACTTGCGCCAACATGCATCCAACTTGTTGGTTGTACCAATATACGACCAATTATGTCTTTATAAGTATCTGCATCTTTTACCAATATGCCTGTTCCATTCATGTATGATACTGCATATCTAAGAAGAGTTGTATCTGTACCACCAGCTAACATTAATCCCATGTCGCGGTCGGGAGCAGTTAATTCGTTTACAACTTTAGAACGATTTATAGTATGTAAACTATGGCATGGAGTATTTAGCTCTAACCCAAAAGGATTTTTAAACGAACCTACACTTATTTTTGCAAAAGAGTAACGTTTATATGTTATAAATGCATCAAGCAGATAAACTTTTGGTCCCTCTTTTTTAAACGGACTAGCTTCCAACAATACGTAGTAACTAAAATCGTAGGGAATGTTTCCCATCACACCAATTCGCGAACGATTAAATCCGAAAGTAGATTCAGGCTCATCGAACATGAGATAGTCGTATTGTGTCTGCAAAAATCCAAAAACGTTTACGCCTTCTTCCGATGTTGGTTCTGCACATCCTTGAGACTGTGCGTTGAAACTAACAAAAACTACGGCAATAAAGAGAATTATTATTTTACGAATCATTATTATATGTTTAAAATGATTAAAAGTAAAGAGGGATGATTTATAATGATCCCTCAAAATTATTTAGTTTGATACTGTAGGTAAATCTTGTGGATTTGAATCGTGTCCCCAGTGATTTGTTACACCATCTCCAGCTGTCCAAAATTCATTAGAATGAGACATTCCATTAATTCCAAAAAGTAGGCTTCTTGCATCAAACCCTAATACATTAAGATAGGCAGTTACAACGGCCGAAGTTTGCCCAGTATAACAATAAGTTACAACAGGATTGCTTGGATCTAAATTGTCGCAGTCATCAATTAGTAATGGATTTACGCGCACTGCACCGTTTACGTGTCCGAATCCGGTATAATGTGCATCTATAAAATAATTATTTACGTAAAATCCTGACGCATCGTCTAATACATCAGCACCTGTGGCTGTTTTAAATCCAGCCTCAACAGCGGCTTCAACTCTTTCTTTTAAAAGAGATGCTCCATCTGTAGTAGAGCTTGACCAATCGGGAGCAGAAAAAGAACCTGAAGCATTTATTGTAGTGTTCCAATTACTTGAAGTAGTAAGGTCTTTACAGTTTGCTGTCCATTTATCGAAAGTAGTATTCCATCCACTCATTCCCCACTTTAGAGCTTGAGTATCTTCGTAACCATAAAGGCGTAGAAGTGATGTTGCATAGCAAGCAGTTTGCCCGGTATAACAAACAACTATAATTGGTTTATCGGCAGTTGCTGCTACGGTTAAGATATCTGAAAATGCAACATTATGAGCACCTTCAATATGAGCTATTCCAAAATCTGCAGCACTCCGGATATCAAGTATCCACTTTGCACTTAAATCGCCACCGTCAGGTGCACCCATTACAAATTTTTCACCATTAGCATTTGTTAACACATGGTTTATATCCATGTCTATCGATTTTAAATGTGCTGTAAGGGTGTTATAAGCAACCGCTCCATTGTCAGAGCAATCACATTCATCATCATATTTACATCCTGTAAAAGAGATAGTTGCTATAAATGCAAATAGAATTGTGTAAATAAAGTACTTTTTCATTTTTAATTAATTTTTGTTGATAATTGAGTAATTGTTTTCGTTTAATAAAAGATTTAAAATGATCTAAATATTAGTAGTCAAAATTAGTTGGGTAATTGGAATTAGAAGAATAGTTGCCGATACACTTTCTCAAAGAAATCATGCAACTTACTCATGCTAAAATTTGATGTATATCAATAATTAGTTTGACATGAAATTAGCAGCTAAATCCTCTAGAAAATAGCTCTTTTAGTATATTAATCATTTGTTCTTTATTTTGATTATTTTGAACAAAAAAATGGTCTGTTTAAAAAGTTAAACAGACCATTTAAATAATTTATAATATCTTTTAACAGCCTCCAACTTCTGCTTCTCCTCCGTGCGATTCGAGGTCAAGATTTTTTTCTTGCAACAATGGGTAAGTAAGTTCCCATTTTTTAAATCCATCAGTTATAATTTTTACATTTTTGTAGCCAAGTTTTTTAATTGCCTCGGCAGCTAAAATACTTCTACTTCCTTTTTTACAATATAAAATAAACTCCTCGGTTGTTTCTGGAAAATAGAAGCCTGTACTTTCCCAAAACTCTTCGTTCCCAATATTAAATTCCAAAATTCCTCTTGGAATATTAACCGATCCTGGAATAAACCCATGGTTATGTTCGCTTGGTTCGCGTACATCAATTAAATTAAACATTTCGAAGCTATCGATTTTAGTTTTTAGCTCTTCAACTGTAATTGTTTGAACTTCCTTTGCCGCCTGCTCAACTATCTGTTCAACTGTTACATTAGTTTCACTTTTCTGACAGCTCCAGAACAGGACAATTGTTACAATTATAAATAATGTATTTTTCATGGTATTTTATTCTTTAGATTTTAATTTTTCTTCAACCCTTAGTTTTTTCTTCAATAGTTCTTTTTCAGCAATCCGCCTGTCTGTAGTATCAATAATAAAACCTTCAAAAGCTACTACATCTCCTTTAACAACCACTGGAGCAATGGTAACTGTGTGATAACCAAAAGTTCCATCTTTACAAATGCGTTTCACTTCGCCATGGTTAATTGTTTTGCCTTGTAATACTTTATTAACAGTTACTTCTAACTCCGCAAAATCTTCTTCAGTACGACTAAGTTTGTAATGTTGACCTATTATTTCATCTGCCGAACTATATTTATAAAGATTTATCCATGCATCGTTTGCTTCGCGATAATAGCCTTCTTTTGAGATACAGAAATAACCAACTCCTGTTGAAGCAATTGCATCTCTAAACCTGGTATCTTTTAAAATTGCATTTCCTCCAACACTTTTTTGAGCTTCAACTAACGCACTATCCAATATATCACTTCTTCCTTCGCTTGATTGAAGTTGAGATTTTGTTTTCTGAAGTGCTACTTCTATATCACTAACTATATGTTCGTGAATCTCTTCATCGTCCATCTCTTCCCAACCAGTAACCATGGCTTTTATTGCCGAAAGTGGTTTGTGTGCAGTAGTAGTTAAATATACATGTGCAATAACAAAAGCAAAAAGTACAAATGCCCCCAGAGTATGAATTATTGCTACCCAATACATACTCCCCAATTCGAAGCCTTGGATTGGGTAATTGAAGTAGAGATATAAAAATCCGGAAATTACCTGAACCGGTATTACCAAAGCTTTTAGTCCCAAATAAATCATTCGCTGAAGCGGATTAAATTTATTATAAACTAATTTTTTTGTAGGATGAGGTGCCCCTTTAAAAATGCCTGTTAAGTAGTAACTAACCTGCTCTTTTAATAGTTTTGTTGTAGGAATGTATTGTCGCCATTCGCCAGTTGTAAAGTGCCAGAAAATTGCAAATACAATTAAAACTAAAAATGCCCATGCCGTTGCGTCGTGAATTTTAATTGCTAATTCGAAACCAAGCAAATTGTAAGTGCTATGAATTTCGAAACCGGTAACTAATAAAATAAAAATTAACAGAGCCTGCATCCAGTGCCAAAATCGTTCAAAAATTTTATAAACATATACTTTCTTCATTATTTCAATTTTATACGTTATTTTTTTTACTTACAAATACTCTAATTGCCCCGTGTACTGCTACTCCAAATGCAGCCATAACAACCATTGCTATTCCAAATATATCGAGGTATTTATTTTTATCCCGACCAGGCAAATAAAAATCATTTAAACTTGCTAGACGCCCATTATCACGAGTATGGCAATCTTTACAACTAAGAGCCTCTTCTTTGGGTGCAACCATATGGTTAAGTGGCCAATACATTTCTGTTTCAACAAAATCGTAATTTCCACTGTATGGTAATCCCAGATAATTCATGCCTGCTGCCGAAGCCTCATTCCAGTCGAAATCTACCCAGTAAGCACTGTCTCCTGCATTTGGCGACCAAAGTTTTGGCTGAATAAGTGTTTTGTATTCTGTATCGTAAATCTGTTTTCCGCGATGAACTTTTACAGGCCATATTTTTGATGGGTTTATACTTTTTTGATTTTTCCCCTTATCATTGTATGAACCATCTAGCGAATTCATCTGAACCGGAATAGTATCTATTATATCGGTTATAAGCTGATGATTTGCAACTCCGTTAAACCACAAATATTCAGGTGTAACATTATTATCCCAAACAAAAGTTCCTTTTATCGAAAGATAATTGTGGTTGCCATCTGCATCACTTTCGTGCATTGGTTTGCCATCATCGTCTAAAACTCCTGCTGTAGACCAATCCCAAACCATTTTGGTACTGTTTGCTTTTGCATAAGTAGGAATATGGCAAGTTTGACAAGCAACCCGCATATTATGATCGTTTATAAGTTTACTTTTGTGAGGAGCTTCTGTGTGACACTGTTCGCAAGTTGCCCTGTTTTTATTTTCTGAAGATAAAGCATAAAGTTTACCTGCCATCTGGTGTTTTTCCGTAACGTGGCAATCAACACAACTCATATCTTCTCCTTCAATGGCCATGTGTACATCGAGTTTTTTAGAAGGCTCTAACAGCGCAATTTCCATATCGCCATGTTTTACATTGTTTCCGCCACCACCCCAAAAGTGACAAACACCACAATTTTCGCGTTGTGGTTGTCCAACATTTTGGGCAACATACGAAAGGTTTACACTTGGGTCAGGATAACCGGCCATACCTTTCCCTTTTTCGTAAGTTCCCGAATTATCATGACAAACCAGGCAATCAATATTTCTTGGTTCGTTGAAATCAAAACTTTTATCTTTCCATCCATAACCAATATGACAGCGGGTGCAAGTAGCTTCGCTACCGGCAACACCAATACAAAAATTATTCAGAATATTTTTCTTGCCAACAGGAACTTCTCCTTTTCCGGCAAGCATTTCGGTACGCTCCCAATTCCAATGGCTGGTTGCCATTATCTCTTCGTCTCGTTTTGTATGACAGTAAATGCAAGCCTCGGTAACATCGTGCGCACTCGTAAACTCTTGTTTAAGCACATCAAACTGACTATGATCTGCTTGTGCACTGTTAACTCGATCCGTTTTCCATGTGTAATTATTTACTTTTATTTTAGGTAGCTCGGTTGGTTCAGTTTCTTCCTGAGCTACTAAAGTACCCGAAAATAAAGATAAAATTACAGACAATAATATTAGTTTTCTCATAATTAAAGTATAGAATATTATACACATACAAAATTATTATTCTCATCTGTTAATTTTCAAAATTTACGCATTAGCAAAATATGTGTTGAGTTGATATTCGTCGGATAAAAATTGATATAAATCAAAAAAAAATATGACTTTAAAGGGTTTTTAATTTGAAAATCTGCTTACTTTTGGAGCAATGAGTGAAACATATTTAAATACATGTACTGTTCTTGATAATACAAACTCATGTTTTGATGAGTTGACGGACGATGAGAGACGTTTAATCGAGACGAGTAAAGTTACATTAACTTATAAAAAAGGAGAGATAATTAGTAAACAAGGATCGTTTGCTTCGCACATTATATATTTAAAAAAGGGGTTGGCAAAAGTTTATCTTGAAGGCAAATCAAAAAACTTAATTCTAACAATTACTCCACCCGGCAATTTAATGGGGCTACCTTGTCTTTACGACGGTAACAATGTTTTTTTATATACAGCATCATCGTACGTAGATTCGGAAGTGGATTTAATAGATATCGAACTTTTTAAAAAGCTAATTCTTCAAAATTCGAAATTTGCCTTTTCAATAATTAAAACATTAAATGCAAATACGGTACAAACTTACGGGCGTTTTTATTGCTTTACCAATAAACAAATGCACGGCAGATTAGCCGATATTTTGCTTTGTCTGTCGCAACGTATTTATGGAAAAGACTCGTTTCATCTTCCTTTAACTCGTGCCGATTTAGCCGAACTTACAGGAATGTCAACAGAAAGTGTTGTTCGTGTAATGAAAGATTTTAAAGACGATGGATTAATTAAAACAGAAGGAAAGGAGATTGAATTAATTAATCTTGAAATGCTTATGAAAATTAGCGACGTGGGTTAGTAATTATTTTAATTCTCTAATTCTAACATCAATATCACTTCGGTTTTTCATTAATTCTACCAATATATTCGTATCAGTTTGTCCAAAATGATAAGGGTACAAAATTTTGGGGTTGATTAATCGAGCTGCATCAGCAACCATTTCCGGAGTCATTGTGTAAGGTAAATTCATTGGTAGGAATACAATATCTATATTTTGCAAATTCTTCATTTCTGGAATATTTTCGGTATCGCCAGCAACATAAACTTTAATATCTGCAAATTGAATTAAATAACCATTTCCATTTCCTTTCGGATGATAAGTATTTCCTCCGCTTCGCATGTGTTTAATATTATATGCCGGAACCGCATCAATTTTTAATCCTGCAAATATACCGGAATCACCATTTTTCATAATCTCTGCTCCTATATATTTCTCTGAACAAATATTTGTTAAAACAATTTCCGTTGACTCCTTTTTTAATAAATCAATAGTTTTCGGATCTAGATGATCGCCATGTTCGTGAGTTATTAGAATTAGATCTGCTTTGGGTAATTTTGTATAATCTGCATATCTACTAACCGGATCAATATGTATTACTTTGGCATTAAACTCCATCATTAACGTTCCGTGGCCAATAAAAGTTATGGCTAAATCGCCTTTAGAAGTTTTAAATATATCTTTCTCAAACCCGCTGCTAATCACAGTTATACCAAGCAATAAAATAATAAATTGAATGTTTAATAATTGTTTCATTTTTAGCAAGTTTTAATTTCAATAAAGTTATTAATCCTTTGGTGACAAATACAATAGTGTGCAATTTATTTGAATTTAATATAAAATATTATATTTGCCTTTGTAATAACAAAGTAGAAACCAACAAAACTAGTGATATGAAAACCACTCTATTATTATTTGTCATATTTTTATCAGGAATGATTTCTAAAAACGGAAATGAAAAGAAGATTACTCAGGCAGTTTACGACTGGGAAAAGATTGAGGTTGTAAAAACTAAATCGGGAGAGCGGAGGCAGTTTTTAGAAGGATCTACCAGTGCACTGGATTATTTAGAAATTCATGTTACAACTTTAAATCCGGGGAAAGCTCCACACGGAAGCCATGTTCATGCGGACGGAGAAGAGTTGATAATTGTAAAAGAGGGTTTGATTGAGCAGAGTATAAATGGCGTTAAAAAAGTAGTTGGCCCAGGAAGTGTAATTTTAGCATTACCAGGCGACGATCATGGAATTTGGAATGCTGGAGATACTCAAGCTTCATATTACATTATTAAATGGAGAACCGATAAGAAACCGAATATGGAGCGTGCAAAATTAAGTGGAGGTTCTAAATTTTACGATTGGAATGATATTGAGTTTAAAACCACAAAAAAGGGTGGAAAACGACAAATAATGCAGCGTACTACAGCTTTACTCGAAGATCTTGAAATGCATGTTACAACTTTAAACGAAGGAGTTACCAGCCACGGAGAACACACACATTCTAGCGAAGAAATTATTCTTGTAATAAAAGGTGAAGTTGAAGAGTCTATAAACGGAACTCCGCACCGTGCAGGGCCTGGTTCTCTTTTTCTATTAACCGATGACGTGCCTCACGGAATCAGAAATGTTGGTAAAGGACAGTGTGAATACTTTGCATTTAAATGGACTCTGTAACCTTAATTTTTCACCATTTTATTTAAGTCCCATTTATCTGAATTAAATTTCTGACAGACAGCCTTAATTTCTGGGTGGCCGCAATCTCATAGAATAAAATTAAGAAATTTCGTCTTTCTGTTTTTAGTGAAGAAAGATGGAATCCTTTTTCCCCATGCACTTTTCAAAATTGCTCTCTTGATTGTTAATTTTCTGTAAGGTTTGCATGTGACTTGCGTCACATTAAACAGATAAAAGACTTTTTAGTATTTAATTTACGGACTAGAAAGGAAAGAATATAAATAATTAAGACATGAAAATTATGAAACAAATACTCTGCCCCATATCAAAAGAAAGAATTAACGAACGAGTTACAAGGATAAATGCACTTATTGGAATTTTATTTATTATCGGGGGATTTACGACTAACTCTGTTTTGTTTTTTTTGTTTTTGCTCGCCGATTTTTATGTTAGAGCATTTACAAAAATGAAATTTAGCCCAATAAGTTATATCAGTCATCATTTAGCAAATGCACTAAATCTTCAAAAAAAGAACATCGATAAAGCGCCAAAAATTTTTGCAGCACGAATTGGATTTTTATTGACTTTAATTATTACTGTTTTGATAGTATTTAATTTAAACGTTGCAGCATTTGTAGTTGCTGGTGTTTTAGTATTTTTTGCAACGCTTGAGTTTGCACTTGCTATCTGCATGGGATGTATAATGTATTCTTATGTAGTACTCCCTTTTTACAAATAAATTGGCTGATTATTCAGATTATGCCTTAGCACAAATTTAAAATTATTTAAGGTTATCGATAACAGCATTTAGCAATTCCCCATTGTAGTCGGCACTGTATTCCCAAAACATAACTCCGGCTAATCCTCTGTTTTTCAGATATTCAATTTTATACTGAATAGATTCTTCGTCTTCGTACGATATAAAAGTTTTCTCTTCAGAATTCCACAAATATGGAGCTTTAGCATTTTCATCCCAGTACCGTACAAAACCGTTGGCATTTATATTCTGATAAAAATCTTTGTAATCGATTCCCATTCCAACGGTTTCTGCTTCTTGAAATAAAATCTGTTTGCCATCGGTTTTAACACCTTTCCAAATTCTACCGTAAAACGGAATTCCGAGATTTATTTTTTCAGCAGGAAATCCGGCATTAATGTGCATATCAACCGCATTTACCACGCTATTCATGTCTAAATCAGGTTGCGTTGAAGCTTTAAAATTACTGTGATGACCGTTTACTTCGTGCAAGCCATTATAAAAATCGTAAGTCATAATATTCAGGAAGTCGATGTATTTATGAATTTCTCCAAGTTCAGTGTTTTTAACGTACGCTTCATCGGCACCGGTTGCAATGGCAAGCAAGTAATGTGTTTTATCTCCCTTTTTTTCAGACAATAAATCTAATTGCTCCCGAACTTCTTTTAACATCAAAGTAAAGTTCTGCACATCTTCGGGGCGATGTATGTTTCCAGCACCAATCTGATTAGGATATTCCCAATCGAGGTCGATTCCATCCAGTTTATATTTGTCAACAAAAACGGCGCAGCTTTTTGCAAATTTCAATCGCGATTGCTCGGTTAATGCCGCATCAGAAAAACCTTTCGACCAACTCCAACCTCCCACCGAAACCAAAACTTTTAGGTCTGGATTTTTAGATTTCAAACTATTTAAAGCAACAATATCTTTGGGAGTTAATCTTTTGCCATCAATTTTTGTAGTATCGAAAATCGCCTCTCCATCACTAATATTTGCAAATGCATAATTTATATGTGTTATCCCCGAAACGTCGATGGTTGTAAAATCGAAATCGCGGTAACCTGCAACATACGCAATTACCATATGTTCATTTTCACTTTCAACATTTAATTTTACTAATTTATTTTTTTGCCAGAATTACAATTTGCAAACAAAACTACCGACACAAATAGGATAATAGGCAAAAGGAAATATTTAGTTCTCATTTATTAGTTTTTAAAAATTAAATGACAAATTTAAGAATTCAAGCTCAACTTTATAAAATTTTTTAAAAATTCATCCACTTTCTGTACAATTATAATTAGTTAGTGTATTTTAGAAGCTGTAAATTTATTTAAACAAAAATTTGATGTCGATAGAAAAGACTAAACAAACAAAACCCACTTTTTGGGTTCCTTCCGCATACTTTGCAATGGGACTTCCTTTTGTAACCATTGCTATAGCATCAGCTTTAATGTACAAAAACATGGGTATTTCTGACACCCAAATTGCTTTCTGGACATCGCTGATTATGATTCCATGGACCATAAAATTTCTATGGAGCCCGGTGCTGGAGATGTTTAAATCGAAAAAATATTTTGTCGTTGTCTCGCAGTTTATTACTGGAATAACCTTTGCCCTGGTGGCATTATCGTTACCATTAAACAACTTTTTTACCTATTCTATTGCACTTTTAGCAATTATTGCTTTTAGTGGTGCCACTAATGATATTGCTACCGATGGCGTTTATCTGAGTGTACTTTCACCAAAATTGCAAGCTAAATATATTGGATGGCAAGGTGCTTCATATAACATTGCAAAATTATTTGCAACCGGTGGTTTAGTTTACGTTGCCGGAATTCTGGAAGAACAAATGGGCATTGTAAATGCATGGGTTTCAGTTATGTTGACTATTAGTGCTATTATGGTTTTATTGGGCTTGTATCATATTCGGATGTTGCCAAAAGGAGAAAATGCAACTTCGGAAGTAAAATCGTTGAAGGAGGGATTTAACACTCTTTCGGATGTTATAAAAACTTTTTTTCATAAAAAATATATTTATTGGTACATTGGATTTATTATTCTTTACAGATTTGCCGAAGGTTTTGCCATTAAAATTGCGCCTCTGTTTTCTTTGGCAGAAGTTAGTGAGGGTGGGCTAGGACTATCAACAAAAGAGTATGGATTAATCTACGGAACTTTTGGAACTATAGCATTTGTTTTGGGTTCGATACTTGGAGGTTACTACATTGCTAACAGAGGATTAAAAAAGGTACTTTTAGTTTTGGTAGCCTGCTTTAATATCCCATTTGCGGTGTATGCCCTATTTGCATTTTATCAGCCAGAAAACCTTTATATTATTGGAGCAGGTGTAACATTTGAATATTTTGGTTACGGTTTTGGCTTTGTAGGTTTAATGCTATTTATGATGCAGCAGGTTGCTCCCGGCAAATACAAAATGGCACATTATGCTTTTGCTACAGGAATTATGAATCTTGGTTTTATGATTCCATCAATGATGAGTGGATATATAAGTGATTTACTCGGCTACAAAATTTTCTTTATTTGGGTTTTGATAGCGACAATCCCTGCATTTTTAGCAGCATATTTTGTGCCTTTCGGAAATCCCGACAACAAAGAACAAGAAGCAATAACTCAAGATAAAAATTAAGAATAATGAAAACAAAAACTATAATCCCCTGGGAAAACAGACCTGGCAATTCAACCGATGTAATGTGGAGATATTCACAAAATCCGGTAATTGGCAGGTATCATATTCCAAATTCAAATAGTATTTTTAACAGTGCAGTTGTTCCTTTTGAAGATGGTTTTGCCGGTGTTTTTAGGTGCGATAACAAGGCCGTGCAAATGAATATTTTTGCAGGGTTCAGTAAAGATGGCATTAACTGGGATATTAATAATACCCCAATTGAGATGGTTGCTGGAAACACAGAAATGATTGAGTCGGATTATAAATATGATCCTCGGGTTACATTTATAGAAGATCGCTACTGGGTAACTTGGTGCAACGGTTACCATGGGCCAACAATTGGGATTGCGTACACTTTTGATTTTATAACCTTTCACCAATGTGAAAATGCATTTTTGCCTTTTAATAGAAATGGAGTTTTATTTCCTGAAAAAATAAATGGCAAATATGCAATGCTAAGTCGCCCGAGCGATAACGGGCACACTCCATTTGGCGATATTTATATAAGTTACAGTCCCGACATGATTTATTGGGGAGAACATCGTTGTGTGATGAAAGTTTCGCCGTTTGAGCAGAGTGCATGGCAGTGTACAAAAATTGGTGCCGGTTCGGTTCCAATACGTACCGAAGATGGTTGGCTAATGTTTTACCACGGTGTTATTAATACTTGCAACGGATTTAGATATTCAATGGGTGCAGCTTTGCTAGATCTTGAAAAACCAGATAAAGTTTTATTTCGCACAAAACCGTATTTGCTTGCTCCGGCAACTCAATATGAATTAACCGGCGATGTACCAAATGTAATTTTTCCGTGTGCTGCGTTGAGCGATGGAGAAAAAGTTGCCGTTTATTATGGAGCTGCTGATACAGTAGTAGGTATGGCTTTTGGCTACCAAAAGGAGATAATTGATTTTGTTAAGAGTAACTCTTTATAGAGTAAAAGTTTAATCAAAAAAAACAGGCTGTCTTAAAATATTAGACAGCCTGTTTTTGATTTTAAATATCTTATCAAATATTATATTTTGTGTAAGTAATAATCAGTTTAACTCCTGCTTCGCTTTCGCTTCCCTTTATAACAACACGTTTTGCTTCGTTGTTTTTGTATGCCGGCGTTAAAAAGAATCCGAAATTCCCAACCTCACCATTAATAATTTCTTGTAAATGTTGTGTAATATTAAATCGGTAAGTATAATCTTCCCATAAATAACCTCCATAAAAACTTGGGTTAAATACATAGTCGATTGGCAAATATTCATTTCCTGTACTATCAATAACTGTAAACAATAATTGATATGGTACCGTAAAGTTATGAATATCAGATGCAATTGTATCAATCTCGAATATTAACTCGGCCTTATTAATCGCAATATTTACAGAATCTTTCCACGATTCAAGGTTATCTATTAAAATTTTAGATTTTAATCCACCTGTTGCTTGTACGTAAATTAATGTATCCTCAATTGACTCTATATTTATATCGTCTCCAAATGATGTAACAGAATAATCGTGATAAATACTATTTACACGTGCACTATTCTGAGAAATAATAAAAGGCATTACAAGTGATGAATCTGCACTAATCTCTCTAATTTCCTCATTGCTATAATACACTGCTATTGCCGATCCCTGAAAAGTACTACTTGCTGCTGCATCTAGATATAAAATTGTTCCGCCAACCTCACTTAATTGTTCGGTTTCAATGTAAAGTCCCTTAAAATATTCGAGAAAAACATCATTATTAATCATATCTAAAGAATCAGCATTTACCAGTTTTTCTGCCAGCGAGATATCTAATGGAATAGTAATTAATTGATAGAATGTATCAAGAGTAATTGAATCAAGCATAACTGCGGGAGTGTATTCAACCTCTCCTAAAACATCGCTTGAAGCCATTGATTTTAAATCAATAGTTTGATCATATTCTGCATCCACATCTAAAGGAGAATCTAATTCGTAAACACTAAATTTTTGGGTGGTTAAAGTATCTCCATAAATTATTCGATAATTTAAAAATAGTTTAATAGAATCGGGTTGAGGTTCTACTCCATAATCTGGAAAAAATTGTAACCTAAATTGGGTTGCAAAATTAATATTTGTTATTCCGAAAACCGGATCGTAAAGACTTCCCAATAAACTGTTTGATGCTTCGTCGGTACGAATAGAATCTTCGCGAAATATAAACGACGTAATATCATCTTTTATAACAATATTTTTTACTGTCATTAAATCGTTTTTCGGAAGTATATCAACTCCAAAATCACTCTGTTCTTCGCATCCAAAAATTGCTATAACTAAAACAAAAAGACTGATTAAAAGCCGATAGTTATATTTCTTATTACTCTTCACTAATTTACTATTTATATTTATCGCTATTTAAATTATTATCTAAATAGTTTCACAAACGTAGAAAAAAACAACGTTATCCCTTTTGAAATAATTAAAATTTTGATTTTTTTAAACTAAAAATTGATCTTTTAACAGAATTGCTTAACACACTTCGTCGTAAAAATTGTTGTAAGAGTCAATGTATGTTTCTTTAGATTGGAAATCAAGAAATTGTTTACCGGAAGATTTGATATGATTTTCAACATCGGCATTAATATTTTCGGTGCCTTTAATAATTGCATCGGAATAATTAATACCAAGCTTACAAATATTTACATAATTAGGATCCTTAATAACATCAATATCTTCGTTTGTAATTCCTTCTAAAAGTAATTTTTCGTTGAACTCTTTATTTAACGAGTTCTTAAAATCATCATTATAGACCGAGGTAATTACTTTAGAATCTTTAAAAAGTGGATTGTTGTAAAAGTACTTTTTAATGTATAATGGCACCAACGAAGTTAACCACCCATGACAATGGATAATATCGGGAGCCCATCTTAGTTTTATAACTGTTTCCAGAACTCCTCGTGCAAAAAATATTGCTCTTTCATCGTTGTCTTCAAACTCTTTCCCATCAGCATCATTTAAAACAAATTTACGCTGAAAATAATCTTCATTATCAATAAAATACACCTGCATCCTAGCAGCCTGAATAGAGGCAACCTTAATAATAAGCGGATGGTCTGTATCGTTAATAACTAAGTTCATACCAGACAGACGAATTACTTCGTGAAGCTGATTTCGTCTTTCATTTACACTACCATAACGGGGCATAAAAGTTCTTATCTCTCTTCCTCTCTCTTGAACTCCCTGAGGCAAATGACGACCAATTAACGACATCTCGCTTTCAGGTAAATAAGGAGTAATTTCTTGTGAAATATAAAGGATTTTTTTCTTTTCCATGGACCAATTAAACACTGTTTATATCAAGCTGCAAAGGTAGTAAAAATATCCTAAATATTCAATTTAAGCCAGTTATGCACTATTATACAATTGATATTAATTTTATTATTACTTTGTTAATGATTTATTACGTAATAAAAATTAATTTGCGTTCGTAAAAAAAACTATATGAAAACTAACTTAACTTTTATTCTGATGCTATTACTTGGCATCAATTTTCTAAATGCTTCTGAAAAAACAAGTATCCAAAATTTTGATGTGAAACCAGAAAACAGTCCGGCAGTAAATAAAGTAAACTTACAAAAGGCAATCGACTGGGCATCGATCAGTGGTGCGGCTCTGTTTGTAGAGCCTTCTGAAGAACCTTATTATATTGATGGTGGAATAATTCTAAAGAAAAATGTATCGTTGATTGGAGTACACGGACCAACGCACCGGGGAACTGTGCATAAAACAAAAAAGCAGCCGGTAGGAAGCGTATTCGCAATTACCGACAAAGAGAATGCATTTATTACAGTAGAAACTGCCACACAAATAAAAGGTATTCAATTTTGGTATCCCGAGCAAACAATAAAAGACCCAAATGCCATTATTCCATATAAGGCAACCATAAAAGTTTCGCAAACAAGCCGGGCACAGGGCATATATCTTTCGTGCCTCACTTTTTATGGCGAATATTTAGCATTTGATTTTAATGCTACACGAGATAATGCTTGTGAGTTAATGACTTTCGAACATTGCTACGGTTATCCGCTAAGCGGCGAATTTATTAGAATGGATTATGTTTATGATGTTCCTAGAATTTTGCATTGCCATGTAAATCCTGCTGCACAACGATTTATTGGGGGCCAATATAGCCGTGACGTTGTTGATGCTGTAATTGCAAAAAAAACATTCGCTTATACAATAAATCATACAGATAATGCACAATTAATAGACCTATTTACTTTTGGAACCTATGGCGGAATTTTACTGGGTAGCGAATCGTACGGACAATTAACCAACTTTAATTTTGATTGTGTGGCCGTTGGTATCTTAAAGCGAGGAAGCAATACTAAAAACAGAAACTGGCAAATTGCACAAGGTTCAATAATTGCTAATACAGGCGAAAATGTAGAAAATATTCATCCAATTATTATTGAAGGAAAAGGACATACTTCGCTTAGTAATGTTGAAGCATTTTCTGGAGGAAACGGAGCTTTAACAACGGTTCCCGAAAATAGTTCCTGGGACTATCTTTTGATTAGGGGAGACAGCAAATTAACTGTTTCTATTTGGGGAAGCCGCATGCGGAATTATATTTCTGACTCACCAATTACTATTGAAAATGAAAACGCAATCATTCATGTAGTTGGTTGCTTTGACAAGGAAGAGAATTTATATAATAAAACTTTTGGCCTTTAATTTACACCGAATATCAAATCTAAATAGCCGTTTTTTACTCAAAACCTTTTGATTTATTTTAAATGATATTTTATCTCTGACAAAAGAGTATCCAAACTTTAAAAAATCGTAATAAACATTAATTCTGACGCAATAATTTATAATATTTATGAATTATTCAAGTTAATTATCAAGAATTTTAAATTCAACAAATATGGGTTTATGATCAGATGGATAAACACCATCTACATTATATTGCACTCTCTCATAGTTAACAACATTTACATTTCCTTTGTGCAAAACCCAATCTATTCCTTGTCCTCCCTCAATACTATCTTCAAACAAAAGTTGATTATCGGAGCTTTTATCTCCAACAAATGTTTTGTATGGAACACTACCTGGGCGGCAATTAAAATCGCCCATTAAAAATATTGGTCGTTCCTTTGTCCACCTTCCAAAACGATTAAGCTCATTAACTCTTTCCATAATAAGTTTGGCGGCGCTTTCTCTTGCTAAAGAATCGGCTTTACCGTTAAAAAAATGCGTATTAAAAATATAAAATTCCTGGGTATTTTCCCAATGTCCTCTGTAATCCATTTTATTAGGGCTAGCCTCACCTTTTGCGGTTCTATTTATAATTGCAAGGCGTGCCCAAGTAACCAATCGTGGATTTACACTGGGGCCACTACCAATAATATCTGGCGTTGCCGATAGCTGGAAACTACCCATTTCCCTGAGTCTAAACTTGTCTTTTTTAAAGAAGATAGCCATATGTTCATCATCGTCGCCACCTTTTCGGCCTTCACCAATAACTACATATTCTGGCAAATGGTCTTGCAAATAATCAACTTGCTCTTTTAATCCTTCTTGTGTCCCAATTATATCAGGGTTATATTCACGAATCATATTTACCTGCCATTCTCTCCTTACATCCCACAACGGTTCATAAGTGGGGCTGGCAAATTTTATATTATAGCTCATTAATTTGAGCGTTTTGTTAACTTCTTTATTAGTATTGTCTTGTGCGAATACTATGCTTCCAAAAACAAACAAACTTAAAACTATTAGGCAAACTGAATTTTTCATGTCCTATTTTTTTAATTCCAAATTTTCTTTATACGATATATATTCAAGCATTAATTCCTTTACGAGATCAGGTTTTTCATTAGCAAGATCATTCGATTCTGTTGGATCGTTTTTTAGATTAAAAAGCTGAATTTTGTTTTTCGGTTCTTCCGGTTTTATTCCGGGATAAAGTGCAGGAGTTGCCTGTTCATACGGAGCAATTATAGTAGTTCCGTCGGGTCCACGTTTATCTTTCCATGTTTCAAGATTAACTTTTCTATAGAACCGGGGTTTGTTTACAAACAATTTCCAATCGCCTTTCCGAACCGACATAATAGTACTGTTGTGCATACTAAATACAGGTTTATGTTCTGTCTGATTTCCTTTTAGAATTTCAGTAATATCTTCTCCATCAATAATATTATCGCTGTTAGATTCTACATGTGTTAATGACAATAGCGTTGGAAAAATATCGGGCGACCAACAAGGTATATCAACCTGAATATTTTTCTTAAATATTTTAGGATAATGTATTATAAACGGAACTCTAATACCACCTTCCCAAGTAGTTGCTTTCATCCCTTTTAAACCACCCGTACTTCCACCGTACCAAGGACCATTATCAGACATGAAAATTACAATTGTATTATCCAGTATTTCTAATTCTTTCAGTTTCTTAAGTACTTCTCCAACCGACCAATCTAGCTCACGCATAACATCGGCATACAAATCGTTGGGGGTTTCGGGAGTGTAAAATAGTTCCGATGCAGCAAGTGGTTTATGCGGCATTGCATGGCATAAATGAAGAAAAAATTGATTTTTCTGGTTTTGCTCTATAAACTCAATGGCTTTTTCGGTGTATCTTTTTGTTAATAAATTCTGATCAACCGGATATTCAACAGTATCCATATTTTCTATAAGTTGAACCGGACGCATATCGTTTGAATATAAGATTCCAAAATATTTATCGAACCCATGTTTTACAGGAAAAAATTCTTCCTTGTGACCCATGTGCCATTTCCCAATACACATAGTTTTATAATCGGCTTGCTGAAAAGCCTCGCCTAATGTAAATTCGTCAGGTAAAATTCCAATGTCATTTATTCCTCCATCGGGTGTTGGATTTTTTATCAGACCATGTCTTAACGGAAACCTGCCAGTTAGTAATGTTGCCCTCGATGGTGCACAGTACGGAGTAGGCACATAAAAGTCGGTACACACTACACTCTCATTTGCCAACTTATCAATATTTGGTGTGGAGTAATTTTTTTGACCAAAATAAGAAAGATCACCGTAACCTAAATCGTCTGCTAAAATAATTACAACATTTGGTTTTAGCTCGTCTGATGTATTTGAATTTGAACAACCTACATTAAAAAATATTATTGAAATAATACCAATTACTATTATAAACACATTTTTTTTCATCAGATTTAAATTATTAAATTTATAAAAAATAGAATCTACTTATTGCAATAATTTTAAGGGTTAAAGCTTTTTCTGGATAAAGTAAATGAGCCCCATAAACAAAGCCCGAAAAATAGACTAAGAATTGAAGTTTCATTTTAAAATGAATACTAAAGCCTTAATTATTTTTGAGTTTTATGGCCGAGGGAGGAGCGTTATTAGGATCGGCTCCCCAACTTTTATTTGCTTTCGATCCCATCTCCAAAATTAGTTCTCCTCCATTGTGAATATCGCTATGATTGAACCATGGTTTATCCCAATCCTTGCCATTTAATATTGCAGATTGAATGTATTTATTTTCGTGAGAAACATTTTGAGCCGTTATTATAAACGTTTTTCCTTCGCCCAAATTAATTGTAGATTTTTCAAAAATAGGACTACCAATGTTGTATGAAGCTGAACCAGGAGTAACCGGATAAAAACCCATTTTGCTAAAAGCTACAAATGCCGACATTCCGCCACCATCTTCATCGCCAGGAACACCCATCAAATCATTTCGAAACCATTCGTGTAAAAGTTTACGTATTCGTTTTTGTGTTTTCCAGGGCTGACCAGCATAATTATATAAATAAGGAATATGAAGAGATGGTTCGTTGGCCATAGAAAACTGACCTACATTACCAGTGTGGTCTGGTAATTGGGCATAAAATGCAAATTTGCTTCGACCCAATGGTTCATTAAAAGTTGCTTCCAAATTATCAACAAACTTGTCATTCCCTCCCATAAGTTCTACTAAATCGGCAACACTATGTGGAACATCCCATCGATAAACCCAAGCATTATTTTCTCCATAAAATTGTCTCGCTCCCATTCCTCCCGAGAATTTGTAATCAAACGGCATTATAAACTCACCTTTATTATCTTTTGGATGAAAGAATCCAGTTTCGTTGTTGTACAATTTCTGATAATTAAATGAGCGATTTAAAAAATATTTGTGATCCTCTTCGTTACCAATAATACTGGCAATCTGCGATAAACACCACTCATCGTAAACGGTGCCTAATGTAACAGCAACTGGTTGCCGGCTTTCGAAATGGTGAACTTCCGGCACTGTTTCCTTTTCGCCATCGTGCAAGGCTGGGAAATAACCAAAATCTTTATAAAACTTATCCAGTTCTCCTACCTTCATTCCAGACCAAGGAGCCAAAGTTTTTTCTGTTATTGCAGCTTTACATGCCTTGTAAGCCTTCTCCAAATCGAAATCGGTTAATCCTTTTGTATAAGCATCTAATACGGTTGCCACTCCATGATTTGAATTCATTCTTCTACTATCTCCCATAACTTCAGGGAAGGTGGGCATCCAGAATTCATCCATTTGCTCTGCCATTCGAATAAATGAATTTACAATATCAAGCTCCAACTTTTTTTCAGTTAAACACCTTAATGGATGAGTTGCTCTGTAAGTATCCCAGATCCAGTCGTCGGTGTAAAAAGGAGTTCCATTATCATCGTGAATAATACCGTCAAAAGCACTGTAATATTTGCCATCTTCCGAAATACAAACTGGACGTTCGTATGTTCTATAAATAGAAGTATAAAATAC
Organism: Bacteroidota bacterium; assembly: GCA_030632865.1. GTDB lineage: Bacteria > Bacteroidota > Bacteroidia > Bacteroidales > Prolixibacteraceae > Draconibacterium. The sequence goes on along the minus strand of DAOVTY010000005.1, from coordinate 896 downwards.
TGTTTTATCATTCTTGCTTCCACCTTCAACCAGTGTTTTACTTAATGCGTTATTCCATATTTCGCGTCCATTTTGCGTTACTTTATCTTTATTATAATCTGCTATTTCGCGATATAAATTTGCTTTTGCTTGTTCTTCACTAATAAATGAAATTCCGTACCGTACTTTTATCTGTTTTGTGTCTGCACTAAATTCAAGAGCAATACATTTATTCCTACCATCGGCTTCTGTTTCAGCAGAAATTTCACCAGATTTTAAAATTCCCGAATTCTCAGTTTTCTGTTCTGTTTCCAGATACAAATAAATTTTTGTGGTATTTTCTGTTACGTCATTCGACACAATTTGATATCCGGTAACAGCTCCATTTTCAGCTTTTATTTTACCTCGTTTATTATTTACCAAAAGATACTTTGGGTCATTATCATCAAAACTTATGTAATAAATGCCTGCTTGATTTGAAACTCCATATGAAATTTCGATATTTTCATCATCAAGATAAACATCCCACGAATATGGTGTAATTTTTTCCTGATCGTAACTATAATCGTAAACCGGCAACAAATTAATTTGGGTACCCGAAACCGGACTGATATTAAAAGCAGAACTTCCTCTGTGACTGGTTGTAACCACAGGTAACCCGTTTAATTTATCTGTAGTAAAATCTCTTCTACTTGGAATAACTCGTAGCATACTGTTGGGCAAGTGAATGGTTGGAAATGTAGGAACCAGCAGATGACTTATATTCCCCATGTACGGATTAACAAAGTCGATAGGTTGCTTTGCAGTTTTTGTTGAATTGCTTTGCGGAACAGAACAGCCAATTAAAAAAAGGCTTATAATACCAAATATAAATTTTACCATGTTAATTATTTTGTGAAAATTAATAATAGACAAAT
>DAOVTY010000207.1 GCA_030632865.1 Bacteroidota bacterium | reverse complement strand
GTATTTAGCTGCAATAAATGTTGAGCCCAATGCACCTGTCATTATTGGAACACGACATTTAGTTTTAATCTCGTTACCAAATTCGGTTTCAATATTTACATTGGTAAAAATACAATCGTCCGGATCGTCGGTAAGGTTATCCGGCATTCCTTTCGAGCCGTAAGCATAACCCTGAATTCGCAGACCATGATAACCAATACCCACTGAAGTAAAATGGCTGGCTCCCGATGTGGAATTACCAAACCTGCGGGGATAAAGCATTTTTCGACCCTCGAGACACGAAAGCCAGGTTTCACATTTGCCTTTACAGTTAGAATCGCACAACGTACACAAACCAGATTCGCAAGGCACTCCCCGGTTAACTGCTCCTAAAGCATCATTGTTTTTAATAAATTGCAACATTTTATCGGTTTTTAGTTAAAGATTATTTGAATAATGCCTAAAATAGTAATATACTAACACATACATGACTTCTGTCATATATTGTATAACATATAAAAAAATGTTGCGAATTGTGAGCCAATTAACAATAGATCGTTAGATTTTTAGATTTGAGTAATGAGACAAAACGCAAACTGCTGAAATGCAATTGTTTAACAAAAACGATGACAGTTTTGTATTTATCTGGCTATCAGCTGAATAAAAAAACATAACGAACTATTAAATTAAAACAAACAGCGAATTATAAGATTTAAGTTGCTTTTATCTCTGGATGCTTAGGGATTGTGAAGAAATAACCTAACGTAATGCGACAAGCAAACCACCGGTAATAAAAGCCAATACCCACCAAATGTAAGCGTAACGGGAATATAGATGAAGACCTTTGGGAACGGCTGAGTTAATTCCGGATTTTGATTTTTGTCTCCAAATCAGAACGGCATCGACAAACATGGCTGCCAGCGACGAATAGCCAATAAAACCATGAAGTGTAAAACCGCCTTTGGACGATCCAAGAATCATAAAAGTTGTTGCCGTTATATCGAGAAGTACTCCAAGCGTTAAAAACCAGAGTACTGTTTTACTGATAATTTTTTTGCGTTGTTCAGTAATAATTGCAACCGAATACGATGCAAGTGCCAGTATTACAATGGAGGTTCCGAGCCGAAGGAATAAATTCATAGCTTTTTACTTTAATGAGTTTTCGAAAATAGTTTAAATTGAGTAGCTGACAAAATGTTGTGTGATTAGCTTTTAAAAACAAGCCTTTCTTCTGAAAAACTGTGACTGTGACTAAAAACTTTCTTCTTCCCTCTTTTTCTTAATTTATAAGCCAAAACCGGCAACTCGAAACTTTTTATGGATATCCACTACAAAGCAACTCGCAGTCTTAACATGAGCCGCATAAAAGGGAAAAACACAAAACCCGAATTGCTGGTGCGGAAGTTTTTGTTTGCTGAAGAATGTTACTTATAGTCCGTTGATTCTAAATTGTTTTTAGATTTCTTTTGTTGAATGAGAAAGCATAAAATAATTATAGAATATCTATATTGTGATGTAGCAATTTACAAGTTATATGAAGAAGCTGAAATTAGAAATCCCTATAATTTGGAGTTAGTAGACTTTGAAAATTGGTTCCGAAATCAATTAATTGATGAAATGTATTTTGTCCCTCATGATTTTGGATTGATAAAACCTCAATTTCCTAATTATAACCCGAAATTAGATCATGATTGGTGCGAATTTATTTTGTTAGGAGAAGAAAGTTAGATTACTTCTGTGCATTAATGTTCATTAATATTAGTTTTATAGTTGTTAAAAAAATCACCCAAAATGGTTAAAAGAAAACTTTGGTCGAGAGAAGAACTAATATTAGCATTTAATCTATATCTAAAAATCCCTTTTGGAAAAATTCATCATACTGCTAAAGAAGTAATTGAATTGTCAGATTTAATGAAGGATAGGAATCCCAATGCTGTTTCAATGCGATTAAGCAATTTTGCCAGCGTTGATCCTTATCATCAAAAAAGGGGAGTTGTTGGATTGAAAGGTGGAATTAAACAAGTTCAGCCTATTTGGGATGAATTTAATAATAACAAAGAAGAGTTAATTTTTGAAAGTGAAAGAATTCTAGCAGAAATTCAACAAACATCAATTGAAAAAAAATATGAGAAGGTTCTCAAAGGAACTGATATATTAGAGGGAAAAACAAAATTACGAGAAGTTAAAACAAGAGTAAATCAAGATGTTTTTCGCCAGATAGTATTAGCTAATTACAATAATAAATGTGCATTTACGGGATTTAATAATCCTGATTTCTTAATCGCAAGTCACATAATTCCTTGGTCAAAGGATAAAGAGAATAGGTTAAATCCACAAAATGGGCTTCTCTTAAATAATTTACATGATAAAGCATTTGAAAACGGATATTTGGCAATTAATAAGAATTTTCAAATTGTAATTTGCTCTGATTTTAGAAAATCTGATGATAAATTCATTCAGAACTATTTTGCTTCATTTCACAAAAAAGAAATAAGACGCCCAGAAAGATTTTTACCCAATATTCAATTCTTGGAAAAACATATAGAAGAAATATTTCTTGGATGAATTCAGTTTTTAAAAATATCCTTTCTTTAAATCGTGCTCCTACAAAATATGGGTTGGCACCACATAAACCTGTTTTACTACTGGCTGTTATTGAATCTTTTGAAAAAGGGGAAATAATAGATAATTGGATTGAAGTTTCCTGCGATTTGCTGCAACGTTTCCATGATATTTGGAGCTTGCTGGTAAAAACTCAAAACGTACCAACTTTTTCATTGCCGTTTTATCATCTTAAAAACGAAAAAGGCAAATTCTGGAAGTTGATTACTTATCCCGGCAAGAAAATTCCGACCACAAAAAGTAAATCGATTAAAAGTTTTAAGGCTTTAAACGATACGGTTTTGGCTGCTCAATTATCTGAGGATTTATTTATAGCTTTTTCAGACCCAATAAAAAGAGAAGAATTAAAAATTGCGTTGCTTAAAAAGTATTTCGGAGTAACTACACTTTTTAAGAATAAGGAGAATGTTACTTATTCAGCAAAAGTTAAAGCTCAGATATTGTACGACCCTGAAGAAAATTATGCCCGTAGAGTGGTGAAACAAATTGAGGAAATTTCTAATGAATCGAGAGAAGAGTTTCTGGTTTTAAGAAGTTCAGTTTTCCGAAAAGCTATTTTAGAGATATATAATAATCAGTGTTCAGTAAGTGGCTTAAAAGTGGCCGATGCAAAAAATCGCTCGTTGGTTGATGCTTGTCATATTTTGCCCTTTGCAGAAACTCATAACGATTCTATTCGTAACGGATTGGCATTGTCGCCAACTTTTCATCGCGCCTTTGACAGAGGTTTAATTGCAATCTCGAACAAATACAAAGTTATCGTTCATCCAAAATTAAAAGATTACAATCCTGATTCTGGAATTCGACAGTATGAAAATCATGAAATCATCTTGCCACAGGAAGAAAAGTTTTATCCCTCATTAAAAAGCCTTCAGGAGCATCGCACAAAATTCGGCTACAGTTAGCAAAACCTTCCAAACTCCGCTACCCACAGCCCTTTCAGCAGTTTTTAACTCGGGTAATAAAGCCGCTACCCTTGGTAATAAGGATGATTACCCGGGTAATAATGCCGGTTACCTTGGTAATGAGAGCAATTACCTCGGTAATAAAACAGATTACCCCGGTAATAAGAGCAATACCCAAGGTACGCAAGAGAATTACACAGGTAATAAGGATAATCCTCTATGTAATAAGAGTAATTACCAAGGTAAAATTAGCGTTTACCTGTTTTTAAAAAGATAGTTTTTGAAAAATGGAGAGTGTGTTATAGAGAAAAAATCCGGGCAGGCAGGCAATTGGTATAAACCAATCTACCCGGAAATTTTTATTTTCTGAGTTTTTTAATTTCCAGCAGCAGGTTATCCTTTTTCCCGAGCAAGCCCGAAATAAGGTCAACGGCTGCCGAGCCATCAACGTATGCAATATCAAGCGTATTTTGCGAGAGCTTTGTGGCATCTTTGGCAGCTGCCATTGCTTCCGCCTGTTTGCCCTCCGCTTCGTCGGCTGCGCTTAACTCTTGTTTTAACTCTGTTATTTTATTTTCGGGGTTGTAACCCTTGTCGATTAACAATTCTGCGTTTTGCTCCATAATAACTATTAGTTGGGTTACAAAATCGCGTTTTTTTGCTTCAGTTAAATTTCCCATGTTTGTTTTTTTATTTTTACTTTTATGGACTCCGGCCAATAAATACATGCAATACTAAAACAGTACTGTTTATATAATTCGATTTTATTTTGCGGGTTTCAGATTTCAATGATTTTATTTTTATGTCTGGGGCTAATTTTTTGATGTTTAAATGTACAACATATTTCTTTGATATCAAGAATTATGTTGTATTAAGGGGACTTCTAATAATTACTTCGCATCAAGATTGTGAGGGAATTTTTCTTTTGCATAGCCATAGCTACAGAAATTAAAAATAACGATAATCTGGTGAAAATGGCACGTAATAAAACTGAAGTCTGAAATTTAAACAGCTTCTGAATTTAAACGAAATATAACATTATATTTACCCGAATTATTTTTATGAAACGAGCATGGCAAAACTTGGCACACAAGCAAACGATTGCAAGCGAGATACATATGATACCTTTTAAAATAAATAATTATAATCATATGAAAAAAACTATTGTTACTTGCTTTTTACTTTTCAATTGTGTTATCGCATGGACACAAAATGCAAATATCCCGACATTTGGGACAGATGGCACACTTGAAATAGCAACATGGAATATTGAACATTTTCCGAAAAACGATCAAAACACAATCGATTCTGTGTCGCAAATAATCAAGGCATTAGATATTGATATCATTTCTTTTCAGGAAATTGACGACACTGTTTCTTTTAAACAGATGATTAACAATTTGCCAGATTATCAGTATTATTTCAAATCGCAGTGGTATGGTGGTCTGGCTTATATTTACAAAACAGACGTGATTCAAATTAATGATTTTTATGAAATTTACACAACTTCACCATATTGGAGTCCTTTTCCGAGATCACCGTTAGTTATGGACATAAATTTTATGGGTCAAAACATTATTGTAATAAATAATCATTTTAAGTGCTGCGGTAACGGAATACTTGATTTGAACAATTCAGGAGACGAAGAGTCGAGAAGATATATTGCTTCAAATTTGCTAAAAGAGTACGTTGATAATCATTTCACGGATAAAAAAGTATTAGTTGTTGGCGATTTGAACGATAACATAGCGGAATCTGAATCGAATAATGTTTTTATAAATATTATAAACGATAATCAGAATTACTTGTTCGCAGATATGGAAATTGCGCAGGGTGACAAATCTGATTGGTCGTACCCAACATGGCCTTCTCATCTCGACCATATTTTAATTACTAATGAATTGTTTGTAGATTTTCATAACGACAATTCTGAAATAAAAACAATTAAAATTGACCAATACCTAACAAACGGATGGAATGAATATGATTATAATATTTCGGACCACAGACTTGTTGCAATAAAACTCAAACTTGAAAGTACTTCGAACTCAGATTTTTTAACAAATGATGAATTGCTAAAAATTTATCCAAACCCTGCAACAAGCATTTTAAACTTTCGGTTAAATAATTTAACAAAAAATTCTCGTATTGAGATTTATAATTCGATGGGACAATTAGTTAAATTAATAAATATCCAGAAAAACCAAGCTAACTTAACGTTGCAATTGGATAGTTTTGATACAGGAATTTATATTGTTAAATTACATACGGGCAATAACACCGAATTAACTAAGAGAATAGTAATATTAAAACAATGACAATCAGAATTTGTTATGTTCCCCAAAACCTCTATTCGTAATGCTTTTTAGATTAACACTTTGG
>DAOVTY010000006.1 GCA_030632865.1 Bacteroidota bacterium | reverse complement strand
TTTTGCCCGGTAACCGCTAAATCCTCCACCATTTGTATTACTGGATCTACCAATTCCGAAAGATTAGTAATCTCAGCAGGCCAGTAATTCATTTCGGTATTAATATTTATGGTGTATTTACTGTCCCACGATGGTGAAAGTTTGTCGTTCCAAATACCTTGCAAATTGGCAGGTTGCGTTCCTTCACGAGACGATGAAATCAACAAATACCTTCCGTATTGAAATAAAAGCGAAACCAAACTTGGGTCTTCGTCTTGTTTGAATGAAATTAATCGCTCGTTGGTTGGACGATTCGAGATTTCTGATTTTCCCAAATCCAAATCCACACGACTGAAAAGATTTTGATAGTCGGCAAGATGTTCAGATTTTAGTGAACTGTAACTTTTCCCACTTAAATTGTTTAGATAGTTTTTACAAAGCTCTGTTGGATTCGCACTAATATCATTAAAATCAACAAAACTAGTTGCAGCTACCAAAATAAGCGTAGCACTTTTTGCGTTTACTACTTTTATATTTTTCTCATTTTGAACAAGTTCACCACCTTCATTAATAACCTTTAAGCGTGCTTCAAAAGTGGTTTTGCTTTCGGGATAAGGTGCTCCTTTTCGTGTTTTTCCTTTAGGATAATTATTGGCTTTTCCTGAAATTGTAATGATGTCGCCGTTAACCGAAACATTATAATTTGAATGTGGCGAATCCATTCCGGCAGTAAAATTTAGCACCCCTTTTTCTGATGATTCAATTCTTACAACAATTGCCTGATCGGGTTCAGACGCAAAAACTTCACGCTTATATTTTACTTCATCAATTTTGTACAAAACAGTAGAAATGGCATCTTCCAAATCTAATTTCCGTTGAAAGTTTGTGACATTTTTATGATTTGGGAAATCGAGTAAAATATTCCCAAACGGCTGGTAACAAAATTGACCGAATGGTTGCGACATAAAACGTTCGTTACCTAACTCATGCGCCTCAGCTTGTTTTCCATCCCAAAGTAGTTTTCGAAGTTCGTCAAAAACTTCGTGAGCACCTTCGTGAGCATAATCGTGAGGTTGCCCGGTCCATAAAGTCTCCTCATTAAACTGAATGGTTTCCTTTTCAGTTCCACCATAAACCATTGCACCCAAACGGCCATTTCCAACCGGCAATGCTTCTGTCCAGTTTGTAGCTGGTTTATCGTACCACAAAACTAAAGATGGATTTAAGCCTTTTTCGCTCTCAGTAAAACTAGTACAAGAAAATTGGGGAAGAAACAAAAACGCAAGAATAATAATTAGCAGGTTTTTCATTGTTGTAAGATTAGATTTTTCTATTTCCCCAAACTTACAAATAATTAAAAGACAGACTTGAAAATTACCCGTCAATTTTATAATGCTACAAACAAAGATATACCGCACTTTAAGAAACCTATCATATTACCGTACTGAATATTTCAAGACGGCAATACCCAAATTTTAATTAATAACTTATACCATCATCAAATTAAAAAAGTGAGTTTTCAAATTAAACTATACTCGAAAAGATTAATCCCGAAACGAGCACCAAAAATTTGAGCGACTGTTATTGCAACTAATATTAAAACCATTAATACCAATAAAAAAATAACGGATATTTTTCTCCAGTTTTTAACACGCTTTTTAATAAGAAGCCAGATAAACCAAACTATAGAACCCAGTAATAAAATAATAAATGGCTTTATTAGCCAGCGCAAAAAGATTATTGCAAAAGAAATAGTTGCACTTTTTTCGTACATCCAAACTACTGAATGAGAATAAGTTTTTTCTTTTTTTTGTCCAGCAGCTTTAACCCTGTTATTACCTTTTTTCAAAGCGATATTTCCCCAAACAAGTGTGGCATTTTCTCCGGTTTGAATGCCAGCAGATTTGCCATTCACAAATAATTCAACATTCTCGAGATTCGAATATACTTTAACTTCTATTTTATCTTTCCCGCGAATTGCAAACCGTGAGTTGCTTATTCGAATTACAGGTTCTTCACTCCAATTTGCCTTGTAGAAATAGAATACATCCTTTTTTCTTTTGCGGTCGTAGCTAACCATTCCTTTGTCATTAATTCCAATAGCATCGCCTTCGCGCCTGAAATGCGAACCAAAATCAAACATATTCCAAACAAAACTTCCCCAAACAAAAGGTCTATCGTTTATGGCTTTCCAGTTGCCTTCGTGAACTGTTGCCTGAAATTCTTCAGGATGCCATTCATGGAAAAAAGGGAAGGGTCTTCTGATTTTTTCTTCGTGTTGATTTGTACTACCACCTGCACCATATTCCGAAACTCCAATTTTATAAGCTGGTTCTTCTTTGTGGATTCGATCAAGAAAATCGCCTAATTTATCGGGTTTGCTATAATACCATCCATAGTATTGATTCCAAGCAATCATTTCAGGAATTTTATGAAGCGGGTCAGCACTTCTTGTAACAAATGTTGCTGCAACAGTTGGGCGGCTTGGATCTTCTTTAATTGCCAACTGGTGAAGGTCTGTAATTATACTTGTTAACATGGAATCGTATTTCATTCCAATCTCGTTATACAAGCCCCAAAATAATATTGAAGGATGATTATAGTTTTGTCTTATTAATTCCTGTAGCTGTTGTTTTGCATTTTTCCGAAATTCTTCGGAATCGCGAAACCCTTGCTGATCGCTTCCAACAAAAGGAATTTCTGCCCAAATTATCATTCCGGCCGTGTCACTCAAAGAATAGAAATAATCTGAATGTTGGTAATGAGCTAATCTAATTCCATTGGCACCCATTTCTTTAATAAGCTCCATGTCAATCCTATGATGTTTGCTTTTTAAAGCAGAAGCCACGCCAGCAAAATCGTTATGACGGCTTACTCCTTTTATTTTTACATGCTCGCCGTTCAAATAAAATCCTTTTTCAGAATCAGTGCTGTAAAATCTTATTCCAAGAGACTGAGTTATTTCATCGATAACTTTACCATCTTCTTTAAGTCGTACTACAACGGAATATAAATAAGGATCTTCAATTCCATTCCATAGATGTGGATTTTGAATATTGATTGGAATTACCGTTTGTTTTGTTGCAAAAGAATTTACTGAAAGAGTTGAAACATCCGACTGAACAATATTTCCGCTGGCATCTTTAATTGTTGCTTCAACCTCAAAATTTCCAATGATGGATTTGCCATTTGAAATTTTGCTTATCACTTCAATTTCAGCACTTTCTTTCGAAACATTTTTTTGAACAAGAAATACTCCCGGAGAAGCAAAATCAAGTGGAGTGACACAAGCTTTTTCGGTAATTAGTAATTTAACCGGACGATAAATTCCACCATAAATATTAAAATCACCGCCGAGAGGCAAAACATCTTCCGTTTCAGAATTATCAACTTTTACCTCTAAAATATTTTCTTCACCAAAATTAACAGCATTGGTAATTTCAAATACAAATGCAGAATATCCGCCTCTATGTTGCCCAATGTGTTTTCCATTTACATAAACATCAGCTACGGTTTGAGCACCTTCAAATTTTAAGAATAATCTTTTGCTAACAAGAGAATTATCAACAAAATAATTTTTAGTATAAATCCCTGTTCCTCTGTAATACTTATAACCCTGAGCTGCATCTTTCGAATTCCAGGTGTGCGGCAAATTAACCTTTTTGCTAATCGATTCCTCCCAAATTGAAGAACCTTTAAAGCTCCAGTCTTTGTTTAACGAGATAGTTTGTCTTTGTCCGGCTGCAGGCAGAATTAAACTGACTAATAAAACCAAAACCAATAATTTATAAATGCTTTTCATGAGTATGGTTTTTTTGAAATGTGACCGACTTTATGGATTGACTCTAATTAGAAGCAATTACAAATTTATTCCTCTTTTGGTGTCAGTCTTAGAACTGTTCCAGGTTTATTCAGTACCACATAAATAGCACCGTCGGGTCCGGTTGTTACATCACGAACTCGCCCCTGTCCTTTTACAATTATTTCCTGATGCATTACGCGTTCATCTTCAATATCTAACAAACGTACTTCTTCGTATTTTAAGGCTCCAACCATTAATTTATTTTTCCATTTTTTGAAAAGGGCTCCTGTGTAGAAATCCAGTCCACAAACTGCAGTTGAAGGTTTCCAATATAAAATAGGCTGTTCCAGTCCGGGTTTATGTGTTAATTCTGTAATTACTGTACCATTATAATTTAGCCCATACGTAATTACAGGCCATCCATAATTTTTGCCAGCTTCAATTAAATTTAACTCATCGCCACCCATCGGTCCGTGTTCAGTTGCCCAAAGTTCTCCAGTTTCTGGGTGAATTGCCATTCCCTGAATATTTCGATTTCCCAAAGAATAAATCGATTTAATTGCATTTTTTTCACTAAAAAAAGGATTAGATTCCGGAATGGAACCGTCTTTATAAATTCGATGCACTTTACCATTAGGGAGAGTAAAATCCTGAGCGTGCTCGGCAGCTCCCCTTTCGCCAATAGAGAAGAATAAATATCCTTCCGGATTAAAAACTATTCGGCAACCATAGTGGTGGCGCGTGGTTCGGTATGTTTCGTGAGGTGCTTCAAAAATAATCTCGTTGTCAATCCAGGTATTATTTTTGATTTTACCCCGTTCTAAGCGCGTCATCGCAGGCGGTCGCTTTCCTTCGGTAATATGATCTAACACATGACTGTACGCAAGATAAACCCATCCATTTGTGGCATAATTCGGGTCGATTGCAACATCCAATAAACCACCTTGTCCTGCATTCACTACTGCGGGGATATTTTTAATCGGCTCCGTTTGCAGTTTGCCATTTTTAACAACACGCAATCTCCCTGGTCGCTCTGTAATTAAAGCAGTATTAGCATCAATAAAATCTATTGCCCAAGGAACTTCAAGCCCTTCAGCAAAAACTTCAACATCAATATTATAGTCTAATGTTTCCAGAACTTTTGTAATTGGAGGTTTTACAGCTCCAACTTTTTTTTCCGATTCTCGAATAAATTTCATTATTTCACGAATCTCGGTATCCTTTAATACTTTTTCATACGATGGCATTCCAAGATGTGCAATTCCAAATTTTATATTTCTGAACAGATAACCGTCTTCAGCACCAAACATCCAGACTCCATCTATTAAACTTGGGGCATTTCCTCCGTTTAGATCTGCTCCATGGCACATGGCACAATTTTGTTGATAGAGAGCACTTCCATTTTGTGCATTTGTTTTCAAAAAAGAAACGATTAAAAATGTTGCTAGCAGAAGTACTTTGAATTTGTGAATTTTAGATTTCATCTGATTATAATTTAAGATTTTAAAACAGTATTCGATGAAACTCGCTAATAATAATCCTATTAGGAAATATATTTACATGCTCGTTTCATTACTTTAGATTTAGTTTACGCAACAATTTAAGAAAATTCAGATGAATTTATTCAATTTATATTTAGGAGTTTATATTTCTTAATTTATTCCTAAATATTTTGAGAGTATTTTGTAATTAGAAAAAGAACTTTATCTTTGTAAGCGATTACTCACTTTTAATATGACTGAAAAACAGGAAAAAATATTACAGGCAGCATTACAATTATTTGCAAAAGAAGGATTCCACGCAACATCAACCAGTAAAGTAGCAAAATTGGCAGGTGTTTCTGAAGGTTTAATTTTCAGACACTTTGGAAACAAAGAGGGACTATTGCATGCGATACTTGCAGAGGGAGAGAATAAGCTTAGAAATTTATTTGTTGATATTGTTATGGAATCGGAGCCAAAACAGGTTATCAGAAAAGCGATTGAGATGCCCAGTAGAATTGATGTTTCTGACTATGACTTCTGGAAATTACAATTTAAACTGAAGTGGGAACTGGAAATAAATAGTGATAAAAAGATGGAGCCATTAAAAATGGCTTTAACAAATGCTTTCATAAAATTAAATTATGAATCGCCAGAATTGGAAGCACAACTGTTAATTCTATTTATCGATGGAATTGGCTCAGCTGTTCTTAAAGGTTCAAGTTTAAATCCAAAAGAGATGATTCAATTCCTTTTAACTAAATATGAACTTTAGTAAAAAAATTTGTTTATAAATGCAAGTAAGTACTCACATAAAATTAATATAAAACAATAAGATGAAAAAAATAGCACTAATAACAGGAGCCTCAACTGGCATTGGAAAAGAGTTGGCAAATATTCATGCAGAAAAAGGTGGAGATTTAATAATTGTTGCCAGAAGTAAAGATAGGTTGGAAAAACTAAAATCAGAATTGGAGAAAAAATATTCAGTAAAAGTATTGGTAATTGCTAAAGATTTAGGTTTGCCAGAAGCACCAAAAGAAATTTACGAAGAAGTTAAAAATGCTGGATTGGAAGTGAACTATTTAATAAACAACGCCGGTTTTGGAGGACTTGGCAAATTTCATGAAAGAGATTGGGAGAAAGACCTCGCAATGATTAATTTGAATATTGTTGCACTAACTGCCCTTACCCGCTTTTTTTTACCCGACTTTGTAAAAAGAAACGAAGGTAAAATTTTAAATGTTTCGTCAACAGCTAGTTTTATGCCCGGCCCGCTGCAGGCAGTTTATTTTGCAACAAAAGCTTATGTAACATTTTTTAGTAATGCCATTGCAGAAGAATTATACGATACAAATGTTACCGTAACCAACCTGATGCCGGGAGCAACCGAAACAGAATTTGGCGCAGTTTCGGGGATGGACAAAACCGATATATTCAAAAAAACTGTTAGTGCTCGTGGAGTTGCCGAAGATGGATACAATGGAATGATAAAACGTAAACTTGATGTTATCTCCGGATTAACTTTTTCGCAGAAACTGATGATGGCAATGATACCCTTTTCTCCCAAAAAAATGGTTCTTAAACAAATTCGCCAAATGCAGGAAGTAAAAAAAGACTAGTAATGGGTAGTTAGTATTTAGTCGTAAGACTTGCCATTTTCCTTTATCATAATACAACAAATAAAACAATGAAACAATATTTTCCTATTATCTTTTTTATCATTTTTATAAGCATTTTAATAGCAGCAAACATATATTTAACACGTCGTTTTAATTGGTTTTTCAACATAGAGAACACCAAAATATTATATGCCGTTTTTCCGCCTTTAACTCTATTAATGTTCTTTGGTGTATTGCCACTTTCGAATACAACAAACAGTTTGGGAAGTTTTGTATACATGTTTTCAGCAATTACAATGGGAGTGGTTCTTTATCTGGTATTATCAGTAATGTTGGTAGATATAATTAAACTCTTCACAAACTTTTCACCAAAAATATATGGGTTTTCAGCTATAATTTTAACAGCTATAATTTCTTTAGGTGGAATTTTAAATTCGTGGAATATTCAGGTCACTCAACAAGAAATTGCAATAAAGGGAATAAGCAGTGAAATTCGAGTGATGCATCTTTCCGATATTCATATTGGCCATTTTAGAGGAAAGAATTTTCTGCAAAAAATAGTTGATAAAACCAACAAACAAAATGTTGATGTGGTTTTTATTACCGGCGATTTATTTGACGGCAAAATAAACCTTACAATGGACGATTTAGCGCCGCTGACCCAATTAAATTCTCCTGTTTATTTTGTTGAAGGAAATCACGATAATTATTCGGGAGTACAAACGATAAAAAAATATTTACGCGAAACAGGTGTAACAGTTCTTGAAAACGAAGTCACACATTTTAGCGAACTTCAGATTATTGGTTTAAATCATTTACGTGCTGATAATAAATCGTTTAATATGCATGCAAACGGTGCAGGGCCTACAATACAAAATGTACTACCAACACTCAATATTTTTAAAGGAAAACCAACTGTTTTGCTGCATCACAGTCCCGATGGAATTAAATACGCGAATAAGCATGGAGTAGATTTATATCTGGCGGGTCACACTCATGGAGGACAATTATTTCCGGTAAAATACATTGCAAATTTAATGTTTGCATATAATAAAGGGTTGCACAATTTTAATGGAACACAGATTTTTGTATCTCAAGGCGTTGGAACTTTTGGCCCGCCAATGCGTGTTGGAACCAAAAGTGAAATAGTGTTACTCAAATTAAAACCTCAATAAATTTTTATAAAACGGTAAAAAAAATCCTTAATTATTTCAAATATTTACCAATTACTTTTGCCCACAAATCGTATCCTTTTTTATTCATGTGCAAGCCATCTTCAATAAAAATATCGGTGTAAACATTTCCATTTTTGTCGAGCATAATTGTCCAAACATCGGCAAATTCAAGATTGTCTTGTTTTTTGCAAAGTTTCGTTAGTTTTTTGTTGAGTCTTATATAATCCTTTTTCAAACTTTTCCTGGCAATACTGGGTTTTGGAGAAATAAGAACAATTTTTGTTTGCGGTAAATCTCTTTTAATTCTTGCAATTAATCCTTTGGCTTCTTTTAATATTTTAGCTGGATTTTTATCGCTTGCAAGATCATTGTCTCCTTCATAAATAAACAATATTTCTGGAGTCTGTTTTGTTATTAATTCATCGTAATAATAAATGAGATCGCTAAATTGGGAGCCACCAAAACCATTGTTGATTATATTATATTCCGGAAAATAATTCTGTACATCTTTCCACATCCTAACGCTCGAACTTCCTGTAAAAATCACCAATTTCTTATCGGCACTAAAATTATATTCTATATTAAAAAGCCGATCGACTTGCTCTTTAAAACGGGTTGGATCTTGAGCTTTTGATGATACTAACCCTAATAATGTTATCACCAAAAAAAGAAGTAAAAATTTGAATTTATGTCGCATTGCTAAAATTTAGTTTTAAAAAAAATACATCTAATTATCCATACCATTTCCTGGTACGCCCCTCAAGTTTGTCTAACACATCCAGGGTAATATTTACATCGTCCACCACTTGGAAATCGAACATTCCAACACAAATAAAATCGGCACCATTTTTAAATGCCCAGTTAAAACCATCTTCCGGTTTTATTGCTCCTGCAGCTAATACCTTAAATCCCATTACCGGAACTTTTGCTCGCTCAACAAATGCAGTTGTTTTGTCGGGGAACAAACAAAATAAGTTATCATGAAAACGGTTATGATCCAGATGTTTTTTTCCATCCACTTCAAAAGCAACACGGTTTTCTTTGGGATGTGCCGACCAATAATTATCGTGGTGCATTGTTTTCATATAATAATCAGGAATAATTCCCTGTTCTTCGCAAGCAATTAAGGCATCAACCGTGTGTGATGCCAAACCAGCTGTATAATCCTGACTTCTGATATTTTCTAACATTTTTTCAACCACATCAATTCGGTTATCACGCACAAGCCAGTCGCACCAGTTACCCTGCACCTGAATAATGTCCGCACCAAAATCTATTGCTTTATTAATGTTTACATAAAAATCATTATTTACCATATCGGGGCCAACTTGGGTAATAACTTTAATTTTACTACCCGTAATTTTCTTGTATTTCTGCATTAATGCACTGGTTGGAAAACCAATATTGATACTATTTATTCCAGCTTTTTCTGCCAGCATTAATGTTTCAAATATTTTCTTTTCGGTATTGTAAGCTCGAAAAAGTGAAGGGACATAATGTAAATCGCGAGAGTGTGCCCACCCACCAATTAGGTTTCCTCCTGCAACAAGGCGACTAATTTCATGATTTCCAATTTTGCCTTTTGGCAATTCTCCTTTCAGTTCACTAATATCTGCACCTTCTACTTGAATAGTTGCCCCCGACAATGTGTCAACACCAAAAGTTTGCATTTCTTTAAACGCTCCAAAACCGAAAACCCCAAGTGCCGGAATTGTCGCTAAATTTTTCAGAGCTTCTCTTCTCGAATTATTAGGCTCTGTAGATTTTTTATTGTCTTCAATACTATTACTTTTCAAATTAAATATTTTCAATGCATAAAGACCATATCCTTTTTCTTTCAACAAAAGAAGAACGGTTAAAGCCAAAGCTTCAATTAAATTTTTATTTACGATAAACAGGTTCCCTTCATCTGGTCCTAATAACGAACCGCCAAAAGGAGGATAGGCAAAATAATATAGCATTAACAAAACAATTCCTGAAATGGAAGAGACACGAACTGCAAGCCCGATGAAAAGTCCCAGACCAATTAAAATTAACCCAATAATATTGGCAGGGTCAACAATATTCATTAATCCTTCAGAACTACCCACCCACTGATAAAAGCCGGAAAATGGACCAGTGGAATTCGACAGATAACTAGCTGCACTCCAGTTTCCTGCAACTAATTTCGAAATTCCTTCGTACAAAAAGTGCCAACCAATTATAATCCTAAAAAGGGTTATTACTAATTTTTTCCAGTTCATATTATTAAGATTTAGTTTGTTCAAAACAAGTAAAACTATTTATTATCACTTAAAGTAAACATGTCTTATTGGTTTTTTGAAAAAAAGAAAAATAAAATCGATTATATATTTTAATTTAGAATGATTATTCCTTCAAATGTTAATACAATTATAAAAATGATATGAAAGGTTTTGTTTGATTTATTAATAATCAATTGATAAAAAATATATTCCTTAAAATTAAAGTTACACTGATTTAACACAAATTTTTCTGATGCTTGATTAAGGGTATCTCTAAAATAGTTTTCCTATTTTTGTGTTTCAACCAAAAAGGGAAAAATGAGCAATAAATTTACACCTACAAATTATAAACTACAATCGATAAAAACTGGAAAAGTATTTGAAGACAAAGGCTGGACACTGGAAGCTCCTGAAGAAACTACCCCAACATTAATTCGTGCTATTTACGAAAAAAAGCAAATTGAAGTAAAAGACAACTCTTGGGGATTGTACAAGTTTGCCGACTGGCTTCCAATTGGAAGAACTTTAAAAGGCTCGTCGGCTCCGATAACCTATAAAAGTGAAGGTTTGGCAAAAGAACTTGGGCTTAAAAATCTTTGGATAACTTTTAGCGGGTACTGGCCAGAAAAAGGAATAATGATGAAAACTTGCTCGTTTAAGGAGACTGAATCATATTCAGTTTGCGGACGTATGACACCCGAAATGGATAAAATACTGGTGGTTGCTTCGGCAGGAAACACTTCGCGTGCATTTGCCCAAGTTTGTTCCGACAATAATATTCCATTGTTAATTTGTGTGCCAGAAGATAATTTGAGTGCACTTTGGTTCGATGCTCCTCTAAACGACTGTGTGAAATTAATTTGCAGCCGCTCGGGCAGCGATTATTTCGATGCAATTCACCTATCTAATATTGTTGCAAAGTTTGAAGGTTTTGTTGCTGAAGGAGGAGCTAAAAATGTTGCCCGTAGAGATGGAATGGCAACTACAATGTTATCGGCAACCACAACAATCGGACAAATTCCCGATTATTATTTTCAGGCAGTTGGTAGTGGAACTGGTGCTGTTGCAGCGTGGGAAGCCAACTTGCGATTAATTGAAGACGGACGTTTTGGATCAACTAAAATGAAACTGATGGTCGCACAAAATTTGCCGT
This sequence comes from Bacteroidota bacterium, assembly GCA_030632865.1. Classification (GTDB taxonomy): domain Bacteria; phylum Bacteroidota; class Bacteroidia; order Bacteroidales; family Prolixibacteraceae; genus Draconibacterium. Next base: position 15,737 of record DAOVTY010000006.1, on the reverse strand, counting down.
TCACACCTATTTACGATGCATGGAAAGTAAATTCCAGAGCAATGCTCGAACTCAATAATGATGATGCCAGAAAACAGGTGGAAGAAATGGATGCAAAAGTACTTTCGAACCGAAAACCACCCTACCCAATTGCAGGAGGTTTATACGATGCATTAACAGACTCTGACGGAGAAGTTTTAAGGGCGTCGAATCAAAAAGCACGCGAGGCAGGAAAGCTGTTTCAAAAAATGGAAGGAATTGATATTCATCCGGCAGCCGCAGTCGCTACAGCAACTTTAATTGAAGCAACAAAAAATGAGGATGTTAAAAAAGATGCAATAATAATGTTAAATATTACTGGTGGCGGCGAAGAAAAATTTAAAGCAAAAAATGAACTTTTCTATCTTAAACCGGAAATTATTTTTGATATTAATCCAGATGAGAAAGAGGTAAAAGCAAAAATATCGGAATTGTTTTAATAGTTAAAACAAATAACAATTTAATTAGCACTCTTTTTTGACTAGTTAACCACCCTTCCCCATAGGTATAAGTTGTAATTTTGTAATCATTATTATAAATACTAATTGATAACTAATTTTAATAATCTTTCATATGAACAATCTCAAACTGACCTCAAAGCTTCTTACTTTACTTTTAAGTATCCTTGTTATTTCATGCAATCAATACACCGATTATTCTAATGTTCCCTTCGAGGAGCCAAATCCAAAACCTTGGCAAGATCAATCGATATTTGAAATAAACAGGGAAGAGCCACATGCGCATTTTATTCCATTTGCATCAGCAGAACAAGCTAAAACAGAAAATAAATGGCAATCACCAATGTTACAATCGCTTAACGGAACATGGAAATTCAACTTATCACAAAATCCATCTGAACGTCCGCATTGGTTTTTTATGAACGATTTTGACACACGTAAATGGGACGAAATTGAAGTACCTGCAAACTGGGAAGTTGTTGGTTTTGACTACCCTATTTATACAAACGTAAAATACCCACACAACCGAACTCATCCAACTATTCAGGCACATTACAATCCGGTGGATTCGTACAAACGAACTTTTGAAATCCCTGCAGAGTGGAAGGAAAATGACGTAATTATTCATTTTGGAGCAGTTAGTTCGGCAATGAATATTTGGGTGAACGAACAATATGTTGGTTACAGCGAAGACAGTAAAACACCTGCTGAATTTAATATCACGAAATACTTAATTGAAGGAGAAAATTCACTTGCAGTTGAAATTTTTCGTTGGAGCGATGCATCATATTTAGAAGATCAGGATTTTTGGAGATTAAGCGGAATAACCCGCGATGTTTATTTGAAAGCACGCAAACAAGCACATATTATAGATTTTAGAGTTGGCTCAGGATTAGATGAAATGTATTCAACCGGACTATTCAATTTGAATGTTGATATTAAAAATACAGGGCAACTTACTTTAGATGCTGTTTTGTCTGATAACGGAGAAGTAATTAATGAGTTTTCTGGCAAAGTAACCAACAATAAAGTTCAGTTTGAAACTCAAATTCCAGATGTTAAAAAATGGTCGGCCGAAATTCCTAATTTGTATGAACTGATTATCACACTTAAAAATGAAACTGGCATAATTGAAGTTATAAAACAAGATGTTGGCTTCCGTACTGTTGAAATTAAAGAAGCAACACTTTTAGTTAATGGTGAATATGTATATATGAAAGGTGCCAACCTGCACGAACATAATCCTGTTACAGGTCACATTCTGGATAAGGAAACAATGTTGCTTGATATTAAAACCATGAAGGAAAACAACCTGAATGCGGTGCGTACATCACATTATCCACAACCAGAATTATGGTATGAATTATGCAATAAATACGGACTTTATATTATTGACGAAGCAAACATAGAATCGCACGGAATGGGTTATGGACCAGAATCGCTGGCAAAAGATGAAACCTGGAAAGCAGCACATTTATATCGCACAAAAAACATGTTCGAACGCGATAAAAATCAGCCTTGTATAATTACATGGTCGCTGGGTAATGAAGCCGGGAATGGAGTGAATTTTGAAGCAACTTACGACTATTTGAAATCGGTTGACCAAACTCGTCCCGTACAATACGAACGTGCCGGACACAAGTATAATACAGATATTTTTTGCCCAATGTATGCACGTTTAGATGGCATGGAAAAATATGCGCTTAGTAAACCAAACAAGCCATTAATTCAGTGCGAGTACGCACACGCAATGGGAAACAGCGTTGGAAACCTGCAAGATTACTGGGATTTAATAGAGAAATACGACGTGTTGCAAGGTGGTTTTATTTGGGATTGGGTTGACCAAGGACTTTTAACAACCAACACAGAGGGAGAAGAATATTGGGCTTACGGCGGAGATTTTGGTCCTGATACGGTTCCTTCTGATGGCAACTTTTGTAATAATGGTTTGGTTAATCCCGACCGTGGCGTAAAACCTCATTTAATAGAAGTAAAAAAAGTGTATCAGAATATTGGTTTCAACGCAGTTAATTTAAAAACCGGTATTCTTTCAATAAAAAACAAATACTCTTTTTTAAATCTTGCTGAATTCGATTTTATTTGGGAAATTATTGGTGATGGAATGGTTGTGGACAATGGCGAAATTGCTGATGTAAATCTTGAACCGGGTAAATCATCAGATTTTATATTGGATTTTACAGTTGATCCAGAAACCGGTGTTGAATACTTTCTAACTGTAAAAGCAAAACTAAAAAACAAATGGAGTTTGGTAGAAGCAGGTAGCGTAATGGCTGCCGAACAATTTAAACTGCCAATATTTAAATCGGTTCCAAAAACTAATATTACTGAATTTGCAGCATTAACATTAAACGAAAACGAAACATCTGCAACAGTTTCAGGTGATGGCTTTTCTTTAACATTCGACAAAAAAGCGGGTGTAATTTCAAGTTTCAAAAATGGTGAAACTGAATTGTTGAAAAGCGGTCCGGTTCCAAATTTTTGGCGTGCACCAATTGATAACGACTTTGGAAACGGGCTGCATAAACGTAGTCATGTTTGGCGAAAAGCAGGAGAGAATAGAAAAGTGAGCGATGTAAAACTTAGTAAAATTGGAAATAACAAAGCAGTTTTTAGTTTCAAATTCAACTTAACTAATGAAGAAAATGAAACAATTGCAACATACAGTTCTGATTATACTATTTATGGTTCTGGCGATGTAATAGTGCATAATAATTTCAAAATGATGCAAGATGAACTTCCTGAGATAGTAAGAATGGGAATGAATTTGGTTATGCCTCGTAATTTCGACCAAATGAGCTGGCTGGGTCGTGGACCTCAGGAATCGTACTGGGATAGGAAAACCAGTGCTTTCGTAGGTTTGTACAGCGGAAGTGTTGCTGAGCAATTTTGGGCTTATCTTCGTCCACAGGAAAACGGTAATAAAACCGATGTACGCTGGATGACAATTACTGACAATGCCGGGAATGGATTATTATTCTCTGGAATGCCATTAATAGAAGTTAGTGCTCACCACAATATTATGGAAGATTTTGAATCTTCGGAACGTACTGATGGTCGTCAAAGACCGGGTGAAAAAGTTGAAAATCGTCATACAACCGATGTAAAACCACGCGACCTGACTTCGGTAAACATCGACTTTAAACAAATGGGAGTTGGAGGTGATAACAGCTGGGGAGCCAGAACGCACGATGAATATCGTTTGACTGATAAAGAGTACAGTTATTCATTCAGAATGAAAGCTATTTCTGAGGGAGATAAACCTCATGAATTAACAAAAATTAGGTTGTAACAATTGAATTATTGAAAGATACCATACATGTAAATTATGTATTGCACGTATGGTATCCTTTTTAAAATTCTTATAACATTAATTTTAACCAAAACAATTTAATTTGGAATGCGTTAAGATTAACTAAAAGCAGATTAACAGCTTTATGTCTATACTTATAGCTTCAATATAAATTGCCACAAATTCGAGATTATTTTTTTGATTATTGATTGAAATTTTGGCATAAAATTTAAATAATGGAGATTAAAAACTTTTCGTACCTGTTAATTCTATTCGGAACTATTGCAGTACCACTGTTTTTTAGTTTCGAGAAACAATTACGTTTTTACACCAATTTAAAATACCTGCTACCAGCAATGCTTTTTACAGGTGCCATTTTTATTATTTTAGATTTACGGTTTGAACAAAGGGCAATTTGGAGGTTTAATTCTGAATTTACAATTGGTATAAATATTTTAAATCTACCCATCGAAGAGTGGCTCTATTTTATTGCTATTCCATTTTTAGGAGTTTCGGTTTACGAATTTTTAAATTCTCGACTTTCTAATTTCCAGCATCCAAAACATTTTCTGGCACTCAGTTTGGCACTATTAATATTGTTTGGAATTGCTGCTTACCTTTCGCGACAAAAAATATATCCATTTTTTATCTTTTTTCTACTCACAATTTATTTGGGTTATACTATTTTTAGGGAGAGGTTTCAAAAACATTACACTAATTTTTATCTTGCTTATTTTGTAATGCTATTTCCGTTTTTAATTATAAGTGGGCTTTTAACAGCCTTGCCAATTATTGAATATAATCCTGAATTCAATTTAGGGATTAGGTTGTTTTCCATTCCGGTTGAAAATTTTGCTTCTCTGTTTTTACTACTGTTAATGAATATTACTATTTACGAATTCATAAAAGAACGTCGGATTTATTAATTTCAGAAAAATAAAAAATGAGAATACTTTATAAAATTGGCATATTTCTATATTCATTAACAGTTCGTTTTGGCTCCTTTTTTAACAAAAAAGCAGGGCAGTTTGTGAAAGGCAGAAAAAACTGGGAAGCCAATCTTCAAAATCAAATTGAAAAAAATGCTAATTACGTCTGGTTTCATTGTGCATCTTTGGGTGAGTTCGAACAAGGTCGGCCGGTAATTGAAGAGGTGAAAAAGCAGTTTCCGCATTACAAAATAGTATTAACTTTTTTTTCACCTTCAGGTTACGAGATCAGAAAAAATTACGAAGGAGCTGATATTATATTATATCTACCGTTAGATACAAAAGCAAATGCACAGACATTTATTAATATTGTAAAACCCGAAAAAGCTTTTTTTATAAAATACGAATTTTGGTATTTCTATATTAATGAACTAAAAAGACAAAATATCCCGCTTTATATTATTTCCGCAATTTTCCGCGAAAATCAACAATTCTTCAAAAATACAATTTGGGGGAAGTGGTACAAACAGACACTTTTTAAGTTCGAACATTTTTTTGTGCAAAACGAAACTTCAGCCAAACTATTAAAATCCATCGGAATTAAAAACATTTCGGTTGCCGGCGACACTCGTTTCGATCGTGTAGCAACCATTGCTAAAGCTGTAAAAAAATATCCGATTGTTGAAAAGTTTAAAAAGAATAAACAATTAATTATTGCCGGAAGTACCTGGAAACCGGACGAGGAGCTACTTGTAGAGTTTATTAACCAAAATGAAGGTGTAAAGTTTATAATAGCACCACACGAAGTTTCTGACGCCAATATTAACAGAATTCACCAATTGTTGAAAAAGCCTGCAATATCGTTCAGTAAAATAGAAGAAAAGGGCATAGACAGCTATCAGGTGTTGATAATTGATTCAATCGGGCTGCTTTCCTCTCTGTATCAGTATGGTAGCATTGCTTATATTGGTGGTGGTTTTGGTGTTGGAATTCATAATATTTTGGAGGCAGCAACTTTTGGCACACCAATTGTGTTCGGTCCGAATTTTAAGAAATTCAAAGAGGCTAAGGATCTAATTTTAGATGGCGGAGCCTTTTCTATCACCAACAATAACGAATTAGAGAACACTTTTAATAGGTTATTATCAGATAAAAAACTCTTTAATAATTCTTCGGAAAGTAGTAAGAATTATGTGGATAAAAATGTTGGTTCTACAAAATTTATCATAAATAAAGTTTTCAACATATATAACCTTTTGGACTGAAATTTGTTAGCTGTTTTTCTCTTAAAAAAAGTTAGTTTTTTGACTAATATATTCGATAATTTTTTTCAAATTATTTTTTCAAATTTAATATTTTGGTAAACTTTTTAGTTTAAAAAAAACGTTAGTACGCTCATTTTCAGACTAATAACAAATAAAAGTTGATAACTTATAATTTCTTTTTCTAAAAAAAGCTACCAAAACTTTGAATTCTGTTTTATCTTGCACAACACTTTCGCCAGGTGACAAAACAATTTTTCAGAACTAAATATTTTAAAAGATTCACACTCAATCAATTGTAAAATATGATGCAAAACGAAGTATCTGTAAAGACCCCTGTAGGCAAAAATATTTATTCACAAGAAGAAGCAATAAATGCCTCACTCGAGTACTTCAAAGGAGATGATTTAGCAGCACGCGTTTGGGTAAATAAATATGCCCTAAAAGATTCGTTCGGAAATATTTTCGAACTTACCCCAAACGATATGCACCGAAGATTGGCAAAAGAAATTGCCAGAATTGAAAATAAGTACCCAAATCCACTAACCGAAGATGAGATATATAATGTTCTTAAAGGGTTCAAATATATTGTGCCTCAAGGCGGCCCAATGTCTGGAATTGGCAATAATTATCAGATAGGTTCTTTGTCGAACTGTTTTGTTGTTGGAAACGATGGTGATTCTGATTCGTATGGAGGAATAATGAAAATCGATCAGGAACAAGTTCAGTTGATGAAAAGGCGAGGTGGTGTTGGGCACGATTTATCGCATATCCGGCCAAAAGGATCACCGGTAAAAAATTCGGCGTTAACTTCAACCGGAATCGTTCCGTTTATGGAGCGATATTCAAATTCTACACGCGAAGTTGCACAAGATGGGCGACGAGGTGCGTTAATGTTATCGGTATCAGTAAAACACCCAGACTCGGGAAGTTTTATTGATGCAAAATTGGAACAGGGAAAAGTTACCGGAGCAAATATTTCGGTGAAATTGCAAGACGACTTTTTGCAAGCTGTTGAATCCGGAAAACCATACACACAGCAATATCCTGTTACTTCAAACAACCCTGTTTATCAGAAAGATATTGATGCCAGTAAGCTTTGGAATAAAATTATAAAAAATGCCTGGAAATCGGCCGAACCGGGAATACTATTTTGGGATACAATTATTAACGAGTCGGTTCCAGATTGTTATGCCGACTTGGGTTATCGTACGGTTTCAACAAATCCTTGTGGCGAGATTCCACTATGTCCATATGATAGTTGCCGACTTTTAGCAATTAACCTTTATTCGTATGTAGAAAATCCGTTTACAACTCAGGCAAAATTTAATTTCGAACTGTTTAAAGAGCATGTGCATTATGCGCAACGTATAATGGATGACATTATTGATTTGGAATTGGAAAAAATTGATGCAATTCTTGAAAAAGTGGACGCAGATCCTGAAGATGAAAACATTAAATACACCGAGAAAAACTTATGGGAAAACATTAAACGTAAAGCAAAAGAAGGTCGCCGTACCGGAGTTGGCATAACAGCTGAAGGCGATATGCTTGCAGCACTTGGCTTACGTTATGGAAGCGAAAATGCAACCGATTTTGCCGAAGAAGTTCATAAAACAATTACACTCGAAGCGTACCGTTCATCGGTTCATCTTGCAAAAGATCGTGGTGCATTTAATATTTACAACGCTAAACGCGAAGAAAAGAATCCGTTTATAAATCGTATAAAAAATGAGGATGCCGAGTTGTACAAAAAAATGACTGAGTATGGGCGTAGAAATATTGCATTATTAACAATTGCACCTACCGGAACAACAAGTTTAATGACACAAACAAGCTCTGGAATTGAGCCAGTTTTTATGCCTGTTTATAAACGTCGAAGAAAAGTAAATCCAAACGATAAAAACGTTCGTGTTGATTTTGTTGATGAAGTTGGAGATAATTGGGAGGAATACACTGTTTTTCATCATAAATTTAAAATATGGATGAGTGTTAATGGCCATGAGACTAATCGTGATTATTCTCAGGAAGAGTTGAATAAGTTAATTAAAATTTCACCTTACCATAAAGCAACAGCAAACGATGTAGATTGGTTGGAGAAGGTGAGGATGCAGGGTAAAATTCAGAAATGGGTTGACCACTCGATTAGTGTTACCATAAATTTACCTGCCGATGCAAAAGAAGAATTGGTTGGTAAACTTTATATTGAAGCTTGGAAAAGTGGATGTAAAGGAGTTACTGTTTATCGTGATGGTTCTCGCTCGGGAGTACTAATTTCGAACAACGAAAAAACGAGTAAAAAAGATGGTTCTTTTCCAACTAAACGCCCTGAAATATTGGAAGCCGATGTAGTTCGTTTTCAAAACAATAAGGATAAATGGATTGCATTTATGGGTTTGCTAGATGGAAAACCTTACGAAATTTTCACAGGCCTGTCAGACGATGAAGATGGTATTTTGTTGCCTCGCTCGGTTACCAAAGGATATATTATAAAAAGTTGGGAAGGCGATGAAGTCTCACGTTATGATTTTCAATACACCAATAAAAGAGGATATAAAACTACCATTGAAGGACTTTCGCATAAATTTAACCCGGTTTATTGGAACTATGCAAAACTTATTTCGGGAACGTTGCGCCACGGAATGCCAATTCATAAAGTAGTTGAGCTTGTAACTAGTTTGCAATTCGATAACGAAACCATTAACTCTTGGAAAGCCGGTGTAGCACGCTCGCTTAAAAAATATATTCCAGATGGAACAATGGCAGACGATTCTAAATGCGAGGAGTGTGGCTCTAGCGACGTTGTTTACCAGGAGGGTTGTTTAACTTGCCTTACTTGTGGCTGTTCTAAATGTGGATAATCATCCATCGGTTTATGTAAGTTTAATAGCGGATTCATACCTATCAAACCCACTATTAAATTTACACTTTGTGTGCTGCTTCTCACTTGGAATCCATCCTTTTTATGAACTCCCTCAATAAGTCATTTTGCTCTTGTTTCAAATAGATAAATTTGTTTACCCATATATAAATCAAGTAAAATAACCCCAAAATAATTAATACATAAACGATGGGGAAAAATAGTGTTAAGTAATGTAATGTGGCCATAATAAGTGTTTTAGTTATTTGGTTTTATTATAAAAATTGAATATTTATAAATATCACTGATATCTTTTACTAATATCACTAAAGTCAATTTCTCCAATTTGATCTGGATTAAACAATTCTACAATTATTTCAAATATACTCATATCAACAATTTCATTTTTTTATGAAAATTATCTTTTTTTGTCGGTTTTCAAAGCTGTACACATTAATGACCATTTAAAAATTAATCATAGATCTAATCTTTTCATTGTAGCTTTTACTACAAGAAATAACCCTCTCCTTTTCGCATTTCATAACAAGGTCATATCTTCCATTTCCAAGCTTTTTAACCTCACTAATTAGTTTACTATTTAAAATGGTTGATTTATGAACCCGAATAAAATTCTTTGGAAGTTTTGTCTCCAAATCAACTAAATTAGAATCTACTAAATAGTCGGCACCATTAATATCGGTAAGAAAAATGCAATTATTACCCGCTGAAAAATCGACTATTTCGTTAAATTGAATTAAGGTAATTTTATTACCAACTTTAACCGGATAATAATCTTTAATGCTTTTCTCTGTAAATGTGGTATCCTGATACTTATTAAATTGATGATCTAATTCTTTGTCAATCCACTTTTGGCGATTATTTCTGATGGAAAATCTTATTGCAAAAATAATCATCAACAAAAATAATCCAGGAATAAGCATCACCAAAAGAATCTCATAAAAACCAACAAAACCAAGCAAAATTGTATTCATAAAACGATTCTTATATTGTTAAATAATAATTCAAACTAATAAAATTCTTTTCGAAGTACAAAATCAAAGATTCCATGATGCCTGTTTAATGAACCAACCGGATCAATTTTCATGCTGAAATGTCGAAGTTTAACACAAAAAAAAGCATAACAAAAAAGTTATGCTCAAATATTTTTAGTTAAAAGCTTTAAGCTTCCAATAATTTTTGATACTCATCAGCAGAGATTAATGCATCTAATTCTGTAGCATCGGCAATTTTTATTTTAACCATCCAGCCTTCGCCATACGGGTTTTTGTTTACCAATTCAGGTTCGTCGGCAAGGGCTTCGTTAAATTCTGCAACCTTTCCTCCAACAGGCATAAACAGATCCGAAACAGTTTTAACCGCTTCTACTGTTCCAAAAGTTTCACCTTTGTCTAACTCTTCGCCTTCTGTTTCAATCTCAACAAAAACAACATCGCCCAATTCGCCTTGTGCAAAATCTGTTACACCAACAATGGCAACGTCTCCTTCTACACGAATCCATTCATGATCGCTCGTGTATTTTAAATCAGCGGGAATATTCATACGCTTTAAGTTTTTAATGGTAATTCGTCAACTGATGGAGAACTCGTATTTTAAACATCATCTTTTTTGAGAATGTTTTTTATGCTCGTTTAACATCAAGTTATTAATTAATTTTTTTACAATATTAATATATTTTACCGAGAAACGAATCTCAAAATAGAATCCATTTCACTGTTTTTTATCGTATTTTACACGCTTTCGTATAATTGCAAAAACTGAACTAAAATGTTTTCAAAACAAATCACTTCAATAAATGAGTTAAAAGGTGTGGCTAAAGAATTAATTAGCCAGTTTTCCAGTCATAGGATTTTTGCGTTATATGGTAAAATGGGTGCAGGCAAAACTACATTTATACAGGCAATTTGCAATAGTTTAGGATCCAACGACAATGTAACAAGCCCAACATTTGCAATTATAAACGAATACAATACTAAAGATTTATCGTCTATTTATCATTTCGATTTTTATCGTATTGAAGAGTTGGAAGAAGCGTACGACTTGGGTTACGAAGATTATTTGTTTAGCGGAAACTTTTGTTTTATAGAGTGGCCAGAAATGATCGAATCACTTCTTCCTGAAAATATTATAAAGGTTAATATTGAAGTTTTAGACAATGAAAGTCGGATAATTTCTGCGAGAGTAGTCTAAATTATTCATTTTGAAAATTCCTCTTTTGCTTGTAACTTGTTGCGTTTTAAAAGCAGGCAATTTTTGTCATCAATAAATTAAACCGAAAATGACATCAGCAAATAAACCAAAAGAAAAGATTTCAATATCAAAAAGCATGTTGCTTCCACAAGAAGAGATGCTTGAGGTTAAGAAAAAGGGACAAAAAATTAAAATTGGAATTCCATCTGATTTTTCAAAAGTTGAATATCGTGTGCCACTTACACCGCAAGCTGTAGATTTGTTAGTTTCGTACGGACACGAAATTTTGATAGAAAAAGACGCCGGAAAATCTGCAAGTTATTCTGATAAAGAGTATCGCGAAGCCGGGGCAACTATTGTTGATACAAAAGAGCAAACTTTTCAGTGTGATCTTATTTTAAGAATTGCGCCCTTTAGTTGCGAAGAGATTGATTCACTTCGAGGAAATCAAGTTATTATTTCAAGTCTTCAAATACATGCCCATTGCTCTGAATCAATTCAAAAACTGATACAAAAAAAGATAACTACAATTGCTTTTGAATATCTTGAAAACGAAGAAGGGTTTTTTCCAATTGTACATCAAATGAGTCAGATTGCCGGCGTAACTTCAATAACAATTGCCAGCGAATATTTGAGTAAATCACGCAATGGAAAGGGTGTTCTGTTTGGCGAAGTTACGGGTGTTACACCCGCTGAATTAGTTATTATTGGCACAAGTACTGCTGCCGAATATGCTGCCAGGGCAGCACTGGGACTTGGTATTTTTGTAAAAGTATTCGACACATCGGTTTACGAATTAAGTAAACTAGAAGAGAAGTTGGGTCGCCGTATTTTTACTTCCGTTTTTTATCCGAAAGTTTTAAGAAAAGCTCTCGTTTCTGCAGATGTGGTAATTGGCGCAACCTCTTTTAATACAACTCCAAAGTTTAAAGTTTCAGCCGACCTAGTAAAACAGATGAAAGAGGGTTCGATAATTATAGATTTGAATGTGAGTCAGGGAGGATGTTTTGAAACTTCGGAATGTACCGATTTTAATAATCCAACATACGAAAAACATGGTGTAGTACATTACTGCGTTCCTAATTCGCCGGCTTTGGTGGCACGCACAGCATCAATTTCTCTCAGCAATATTCTAATACCTATTTTACTGGCAATTGGCGAAAACGGTGGAGTTGATAACTATATAAAAAGTTCGCGAGGCTTTAGAAAAGGCGTTTATATTTATCACGGAATTCTTACAAATCCCGATGTTGGAAGACTATTTAACATTTCGGCAAAAGATATAGATTTATTGTTGGCAGTGTTTTAATAGAAACTAAAACCTCTACTCTGTGTCTTTTTTAAATTTTAAACTAATATTTTCGATTAGACTAAAAATTGTTATCTTGTTGTTTTACAAGCAGGTTTGATAACTGTAGAATTTTATGGGTAAATCTTTAAATAGCAACAAGCATTTCTATTACAATAATCACAGACTAGTTTTAAAAGCGATAATTGGAATAAGTCTAGGGATTTTTCTTTTCCTGCTTTTTTTTCAGCCACTTAATCTTCAAAACCCCGATTTTAATAACAAATTACTTATTCTTGCAGCATTTGGAGGCATAACATTTATCTTACTCGGACTTATGAGAATTATTATTCCATCTATATTTCGAGGTTCTTTTTCTGCCGAAAAATGGACAATTAATAAAGAGATTTTATGGGCTTTTTTATTTGTTATTTTTAATTCGGTTGCTTTTGTGTTTTTTGCAAGGTTCGTTGGTAAAATTCCAATTACCTTTCATATAGTAACCAATATTGTAATTCTCACTCTAATTGCCATTGCAATTTTAACTGTAGTAAACGAGTTTCATTTTCTTAAAAAACAGGTGAAAGATTTAAGAGACGGTGTAGTAGATTTAAAAGATGAAAATATAGTTGAAGAAAATTTGGAAATAGAGTTTAAGTCAGAAAATAAATCGGAATATTTTAGCCTACTCTTAAATCAAATTATATTAATCAAATCGGCAAATAATTACATAGAAGTAATTTACTTGAAAGAGAATAATATTAGTAAAAGAATAATTAGAAATACTTTGAAGAAAACTGAAATACTATTTTCAAAATATCCAACAATGATTCGTTGTCATCGTTCGTGCATCGTAAATAAAAAACAGATTAAAAAAATAACGAAGGGTAACGATGGATTAAAGCTTACTTTATTTGATTACCCAAAAGAAATTTATGTGTCACGCCAATATGCTTTAAAAGTAAAAGAGGCTCTAAGAGAGCAATAATTGGCGAATGCCGTTTATCCCTTGCGAGTGTCATTTATCCCTAATTCACTGCACTCGTCACTAATTTTAGCACACTACACCAAATTCTTTTTTATCAAAAAATCTTGCTATTATTTTGCATGAAATATTAAAAAGTAAAACATGAATATACTATTAGTTTATCCAAAATTTTCCGATCCGTTCTTTAGTTTAACCAATGTATTAAAACTGATATCAAGAAAACCTCAGCTACCACCGCGCGAATTATTATTGATTTCCGTTTTGTTTCCAATTACATGGGAAACAAAACAGATAGATTTGAATTCAGATAAATTAAGAAAAAAAGATATTCTTTGGGCCGATTACATTTTTGTAAGTGCGAAAGAAGAGCAATACAATTCAACATTAAAAACATTAAGAAGATGTGATTTGCAAGGCAAAAAAGTAGTTGGTAGTGGAGCTCTTTTTACAGAGTTTTTCGAGGATTTCGAGCATCTTGAACATTTATTATTAGATGATATTAGAATAACAATTCCTCTTTTTATTACCGATTTAGAAAATAATAAATCAAAAAGAATTTATCGTTCCAATCCATATTTCGAAGTGCGAAGATTTGTAGAACCATACTATTCTTTAGGAAATATTTCTGAAAAGTTTTCTCAAAACATGGAACTGTCTCATGCCTAATTAAACTAAATAGTGTACAATAAATAAATAGAAATTTTGTTGCCGGAAAGATATTCGCAAGATGTATTTAGTTTTAAATATATTATTTGCCAGAAACAAGAATCGTCATCGATATACCTTCAACTTTAATTATATCAGACACAATTTCGCCGAGTTCCTGCTTATAAATTTCATCCTCTTTTGCAGCAATCTGGTAATTTCCTTTCGGAAGAAGAATAGAAACTTCATCACTTTTGGCATTAAAAATTATAATGATACTCTCCCATGAGTCATCAACACTTTTCCCCTCAATACAATAAGATACTACTCCCATTTCGTATTGAGTGCAAAAGTTTAGATTCTCCCTAATTTGTTCTGCACTACCCATTCTAAAGGCAGGATGATCTTTTCGTAGTTGAATTAGTTTTTTGTAATATTCAAAAACATCAGAGTATTCTTCTTTTCTGCTCCAATCAATTTGATTAACAGAATCGGGTGATATATACGAATTGCCATTCCCGTTTTTTGTTCGGCAAAAATCAACACCGGCATGTAAAAAAGGAATACCCTGCGAGGTTAAAATTAATGCTCCGGCAAGCTTTACTTTTTTACGCAACTCTTTGTCATCAGCTTTAGAGTTGCTCATTTTTAGCTTATCCCAAAGTGTATAATTATCGTGGCACGAAACGTAATTTATACACTGGGTTGGCTCTGCAGCCCACGCTTGGGTTAATGTTTCAATAAAATCAAAATTAATTTGAGGATGATTAATTGCACCAACAATACCGTATTTTACATTTTCCTCACTCAATTGCAATCCACTAATAAATCCCTTACTTTTTTTTCTGCCGTGGTTACCTTTTAGCGAGTCTCTGAAATTATCATTAAATCCGGCTATTCCTGGCAACTGTGGAATATTAGATTTTACTGCACGCAAATACTCCGGCATCGGACTTTGGTCGGCAGCCCAACCTTCGCCATATAAAAATAGCCCGGGATTAGTTTTATCCAACTCATCGCGAATTATTTTCATAGTTTCCAGATCATAAATTCCCATTAAATCAAAACGAAAACCATCTATATGAAATTCGGTTGCCCAATATTTTAACGAGTCAATAATATATTTTCGCACCATATATCGCTCCGAAGCAATTTCGTTTCCACAACCAGATGCATTCGAAAAACTTCCATCATCTTTCTGTCTATAAAAATAACCTGGTATTGTTTGATTAAAAACAGACTCTTTAGTAAAGTATGTATGATTATAAACAACGTCTAAAATCACTCCAATACCATTATCGTGTAGCGATTTTACAAGTTTTTTGAATTCTGAAATTCGCACAGTTCCGTCATATGGATTAGTTGAATACGAACCTTCCAACGAGTTAAAATGCTGAGGATCGTAACCCCAGTTATATTTAGCAAGCGGTTTCTCCTCGTCTATAGTAAAGAAATCGTAAACCGGTAGCAGATGAACATGTGTAATACCTAACTCTTTTAAATGTGCAATCCCGGTTGAAAATCCGTTTGTGGTTTTTGTGTCACATTGGGTAAAACCTAAATATTTCCCTTTTTCGTCAATCCCTGAGTTCTCGTCAATAGAAAAATCGCGAATGTGAGTTTCGTAAATTATCGCTTCAGTAAAATTTTCAAAACGAGGACCGTTATCTTTTTCCCAATTTTCAGGATTGGTATGTTCAGGATTAAAAATTATTCCTCTTTTACCATTTAAACCTACGCAACGGGCATAAATATCCGGCACTTCTTCCAA
>DAOVTY010000020.1 GCA_030632865.1 Bacteroidota bacterium | reverse complement strand
GAAAGATTCTCAGTGAAACTTTGTGCCTAAATAGTGTTCTGTGATTGAAAAAAATAATATGAAAAAAATAATAGCAATATTTATAGCAGCTTGGATAGTATTCAACATAAATGCCCAAACATCCGATTCCTGGCCCATTTTTCGGGGAGACCAAAATTTAAAAGGAGTTGCAGAAACGATAATCCCGACTTCACCAAAATTATTGTGGACATTTGAAACCGGCGATAACATTAAATCGGCACCGGTGGTTGCAGACGGTAAAGTTGTAATTGGCTCAACCGACGGATTTGTTTATTGTCTCGATACAAATGGAAAATTACTTTGGAAATTTGATTCTGGGAATGTGATTGAAGCTCCGGCACTTATACTTGAAAACGTTGTTTACGTTGGAAATTTGGATGGAACCTTATTTGCTTTAGATTTAAATTCTGGCGAAAAATTCTGGGAATACGAAACCGATAATCAAATTATTGGGTCGGCAAACTGGTGGACAGATGGAAATGCAACAAGTATTTTGGTGGGGAGTTACGATTACTATCTTCATTGTGTGGACGCAAAAACCGGCAAAATGAGATGGCAATATGAGTCGGATAATTTTATAAATGGAGCAGCGGCCTGCTCAGATGGTCTGGCATTTTTTGGAGGTTGCGATGGATTTCTTCACGCAGTTGACATTGCCACCGGAAAATTATTCAAAAAAATAGATGTGGCTACTTATGTTGCTGGCTCGATTACAGTAACCGATGGCAAAGCTTATATTGGCGATTACGATGGACGATTTTTTCAAGTAGATATTGCCACAGATAAAACATCGTGGGTGTGGGAACATGAAACAACAAAACTTCAATTTATTGCATCACCAGCACTTGTGGGGGATAAAGTTTTAACTGCAAATCATAATAAATTTTTATACTGTTTCGATAAAAATAGTGGTGAAAAATTATGGGAATATAACACTGGAAAACATGTGGAAGCATCGCCTGTAATTGTAAAAGATAAAGTTATTGTTGCAAATATGCGCGGCGATTTAGCTATTGTAAACCTTTCGGACGGTAAGCTTGTTTGGAGTTATGAAATAGGTAGTCAGATAATTAGTAATCCGGCTGTTGCAAGTGGTAAAATATTTGTTGGGGCTTACGACGGAAATGTATATTGTTTTGGAAAATAACCTCTGCAACACTTCATGTTTCTAAGTGAAGAAGTTAATCACTATGAAACTCTGTTCCTCCGTGGTTAAAGTTTTAGAAAATATAAACAAACATTATTGAATAATTAAAATAATGGAAGGTAAAGGAAATTTAGTTGGCACAGAAAAACTTCCAACTTAAGTCTTCAGTCTTCCTACTTTTTAGACAAATGAATATCATACAAATTATACCCGGTTCGGGAGGAAGTTTTTATTGTGGCAATTGTTTGCGAGATAGTAAATATGTAGATGCAATGCGTAATCTTGGTCATCAGGTAGTTAAAATCCCAATGTACTTACCACTTTTTGCTGATGAACACGATATTACTGATATTCCTATTTTTTATGGGGCAATCAGTACTTATTTAAAACAAGTTTATCCTATTTTTAGAAAAGCACCGAAGTGGTTCGACAAATTATTGAACTCGAAACCAATGATGAAAATAGCAGCTTCAATGGCTGGTTCTACCCGCGCAAAGGGGTTGGAAGATATGACTATTTCTATGTTGTTGGGCGAGGAAGGAGAGCAAAAAGAGGAGCTAGACAATATGGTAGATTGGATTGGAGGTCATTGCAAACCAGATATTATTCATATTTCTAATGCACTGCTTTTAGGCTTGGCAAAAAAGTTGAAAGAGAGAACGGGAGTTCCGATTGTTTGTTCGTTGCAAGACGAAGATGTGTGGGTCGATGCAATGAATCCAGAGTTTCAAGGGAAAATATGGAAATTGATGCATACCAAAGCACAGGACTTGGATGCGATTATTGCGGTGAGTAATTTTTTCGCTGAAACGATGAAAGAAAAAATGGAGCTTTCGGATGAAGAGGTTCATACTTTGTACCTGGGTGTGGATTATAAAGATTACCACTATATTTCGACAAAGGAAAAGCCTCGTAATGTTGGATATATTTCGCGAATGTGCCACGAAAACGGATTTGATATTGTTGTAGATGCTTTTATTGAACTGAAAAAACAAGAAGGTTTTGAGGACGTGAAACTGATTGCCACAGGAGGTTCTACAGGCGATGACAATAAATTCATTAAAGAACAAAAACGAAAAATAAAGGAGAATAATTTGATTGATTTCTTTGAGATTCTACCAGAATACGAAGATGAAGCACAACATGATTTTTACAAACAAGTTTCCTTGGTTTCGGTACCAGTTCGAATTGGAGAAGCTTTTGGAATGTATCTGTTGGAATCGATGGCTTCAGGAGTTCCGGTGGTTCAACCGGCTTTGGGAGCTTTCCCGGAAATAACAGAAATCTCGGGTGGTGGCATAACTTATATGCCAAATTCTCCTGAGAAATTAAGTAAAACATGGGCTGAATTATTAACCAATCCTGTTAAACTGGAAAAACTTAGTCGGGCCGGTTATGAAGGAACCAAAGAAAATTTCAATATACACAGTCATGCAGAGGAGATTATTGAATTGTATGAAAGTTTAAAGAAAAATAAATAGTTACTGTGAATCTTCCATGTCCTCCGTAGTAAAAGAAAAAGATTTAATCACAGAGGACACGAAGAAGGCACAGAGAAACATAAAAAATTATGCTTTTACAATTACAAAACATATCAAAAGGATACGGAAAAATTGGCGCACACAGTTTCCGTTCGGTTTTAAATGAATTAAATCTGGAAATTGACAAGGGTGAAAAAATTGCCATAATTGGTCCCAGCGGTTCTGGAAAAACAACGTTGTTAAATTTAATAGGAGCATTGGATTTACCCGATTCGGGCGAAGTAATTTTCGATGGCAAAAACATTACAGGTTATTCTAAAAAAGAGTTGGCAAATTTCAGAAATCAACACCTTGGTTTTATTTTTCAACTTCATCATTTAATGCCTCAACTTACACTGTGGGAAAATGTGTTATTACCGTTTTTGCCGCAAGGAAACAAAATATCGAATCAACAAAAAGAGTGGGCTGAGCACCTAATTCAGAAGGTTGGAATTTGGGAACAGCGCAGTCAAAAACCATCAGAAATGTCTGGTGGCGAATGTCAAAGAACAGCTGTAGTTAGGGCGTTAATAAATAAACCGGAGTTAATTTTGGCCGATGAGCCAACTGGAGCACTTGACGAGGAAAATGCAACTTCACTTTCAGAATTGCTAATTCAGTTAAGCGACGAGGAAAATATTACTCTGGTAACTGTTACTCATTCATCAGAATTAGCTGGAATGATGGATAAAAAACTCATCTTGAAAAATGGGAAGTTGGTTTAGAGTTTACATTACCAAATAAATGTTTGATTTGGATATAAAAAAATAGATTGTCATGTTGAGCGAAGTTGAAACATCTGTTTTTTTAAGTTAGAGATTCTTCGACTACGCTCAGATTGACAAAAGGAATAAACTTGCAATGACGAAACTTCAATACATATTAAAAACATTCATTCATTACATAAAAGCCAATTTGTTGGTGGCATTGGGTGTTGCAATTAGCACAATGGTTTTAACGGGTTCGTTGATTATTGGAGACTCGGTGCGTTACAGTTTAGAGCAAGCAACATTTTATCGGTTGGGAGAAACAACACATTTAGTTTCGGTAGTAGAACGTTATTTCAGGCAAGAAATGGCAACCGAGATAGAAGCTGATAATAGTGAAATAAATGCCACTCCAATATTGTTGCTAGAAGGTGTTGCAGTTGCTGATGGTGGGCAGTTGCGAGCAAATAAAGTGCAGGTGGTTGGAGTAAATTCTGATTTTGCCGAAATTGCAAAAAGTCAGTTGTTTGCCGAACTACAGGGGAATGAGATTGCAATTAGTCAGAATCTGGCAGAAAGATTAAAAATTGCAGAGGGTGATAATCTTTTGGTACGGATAAAAAAGGCCAGTTTAATACCAATGAATGCACCGTTTGTTTCTGCAGAAGAAACAAGTGTTTCAATGCGCGCTACCGTAAAGAAAGTAGTTTTACGCGAGGAAATGGGACGATTCAGTTTGAAAAATTCGCAAACAGCTCCGTATAATATTTTCGTTTCTATAGCTCGATTAAATGAATTAATGGAGTTTGAAGGCAAAGCAAATCAGTTACTTATTTCAACTGAATTGAATGCTGTGGATGTGCAAAAATCAGTAAAAAATTGTCTCACTCCAGCCGATGCAGGTTTGGTTCTTAAAAAAATTGAAGCGACTAACGAATTTGAAATTTCTACCGAACGGGTTTTTCTGGAAGATAAAGTTTCTGAAACTTTAAAAATGTTGCCCGATGCAGATTTGATTCTCACCTATTTCGTAAACGGGATAGAAAAGTTGGAAGATAAAGTTCAGAGTTCAACCATTCCTTATTCATTTGTCTCTTCGTTGGAAGATAGATATTTATCTGAAAATGAAATTATATTAAACAGTTGGGCGGCTGACGATTTAAATGCAAAAGTTGGCGATAAAATTCAATTAAATTATTTAGAAATTGGGCCACTACGGAAGTTGATTGAAAAGGAATCTGAATTTATCTTGAAGGAGATAATTCCCATGGATTCTGAATGGAATGATGCAACTCGTGTGCCTCATTTGCCGGGACTTTCAGATGCAGGTCATTGCCGTGAGTGGGATGCCGGAGTACCTATAGATTTGGATGCAATTCGCGATAAAGATGAGGAGTACTGGAACGATTGGCAGGGAACACCAAAAGCGTTTGTCTCGTACTCCCGAGCATTAAAGATGTGGTCGAATAGGTTTGGAAATAACACTGCGGTTCGATTTCCGGCAGCTTCCTTCAACGAAGAAAAGTATAATCAAATATTTGCATCAGAAATAAATCCCGCAGATTTGGGAATGGCAATCGAACCAATTCGAGAACAGGGAATTCATGCTGCTCAAAATGGTACCGATTTTAGTGGTCTTTTTATAGGACTTAGTTTTTTTATTTTGGTAGCATCGATTGTTTTAACATCGCTTTTATTTAGATTAAACCTCGAAACACGTTCAGCACAAGTTGGATTACTTGCTGCATTGGGATTTCAGCAAAATCATGTACGTCGTTTTTATCTGTTTGAGGGCTTGATAATTTCATTGGTTGGAGGATTAATTGGCTTGGCAATTTCTATATTTTATACGCAATTTATTTTTAAAATTCTTAATTCGTTGTGGTTCGATATTGTACGAACCAATGTGCTCGAGGTAAATATAATTCCGGTAACATTATTTACCGGGTTGTTAATCAGTATCTTAGTTTCGTTAATCGCTATTTTCGTGTCAATCCGGCAATATCAAAAACAACGGGCTGCTGATTTGCAAAAACAAACTGATTCGGTAAGTGCAAAAGGTTGGGGTATTTTGAAAGATACAATTATGTATTTATCGATTGTTGTTTCAATTGTAATTTTTGTCAAACAGGTTTTTCTTTCTGAACAGCTAAATCCTTCACTATTCTTTTTAACTGGCGGGCTGCTCCTTATCGGGTTTTTAATGGTTTTCAGAAAAATTCTTATTCGATTACAACATAGAAAACAAGCAATTTTTGGAATTGGTAAATTGGCACAAATAAATCTTACTCGTAATAAAGGACGTTCGTTAACGGTTGTAATTCTTTTTGCTCTCGGAACATTTTTGGTCGTTTCAACCGGTTCAAATAAATTAGATTTGATTGCCAATTCGCATGAAAAAACAAGTGGAACGGGAGGTTTTAGTTTTTTTGCAGAAACTACAATGCCTGTTTTGTATAACATTAATAATGCTGAAAAACGTGTAGAAGAAGGTATTTATGAGGATTTTACTGCTTTGCAATTTCGTAAAGTTGAAGGCGATGATGCCAGTTGTTTAAACCTTAACAGAATAGCACAGCCTGCTTTGCTTGGTGCTGATAATGAGGCATTAAAAGGACGATTTTCGTTTGCTACGCAATTAAAAGATATTGGTGATGTTGAACCATGGGCGTTTTTAAATGAGAAATTTGAGGACGGAACGATTCCTGCAATCGCCGACCAAACTGTAATTCAATGGGGTTTGGGAATGAAAGTTGGCGATATTGTAATGTATCAGAATGAGTTGGGTGACACGCTGCGACTTAAATTAATTGCAGGAACAGCGCCGTCAATTTTTCAAGGCTATATAATTATTTCAAATCAACATTTTCTCGAAAACTACCCAACAAGCAGTGGAACAAATATTTTTCTTGTTGAGGGAGATTCTGAAAATGAGCAGCAAATTAGTGACGAATTACAATCTGTATTTCGCGATTATGGTTGGGAGATGGAATCTACGGCAAAACGATTAGTAGAGTTTTATTCGGTAACAAATACATATCTCTCTATATTTCTTGCTTTGGGAGCGCTTGGTTTAATTCTTGGAACAATTGGATTGGCGGTTATTCTTGCCCGAACCATTTTGGAACGCCGCCGAGAAATTGCAGTAATGCAAGCAATTGGATTTTCAACTAATTCAATATTTAATACCTTGTTAAAAGAGTATTTTACTTTATTATTTGCAGGCGTGTTAATTGGTTTTATTACAGCAGTAGTCGCAACAATCCCGGCATTTCTTTCAACTAATTCCGATGCATCGTTTAGCACCGTTGCCATTGTTGTTGGAGTTATATTAGTCAATGGTATAATCTGGATTACTGGATTGAGTTGGTTTTCGCTTCAGAAAAAAACTTTAGTTACTGGTTTGAGGGTGGATTAATATTCACGTGTTCGAGTGAAAGAAATAATTTTAACTTTGCGCCCGAATTAAAAGAAGAAATTATGAAAGTTTTTGTATTTCCCGGACAGGGAGCACAGTACCCTGGAATGGGAAAAGATTTGTATGATAATTCAGAAGAAGCAAAAGCTTTGTTCGAAAAAGCAAACGATATTTTAGGTTTCGATATTACTAAAATTATGTTTGAAGGTGAAGTTGACGATTTAAAACAGACAAAAGTAACTCAACCTGCAATTTTTTTACATTCGGTTTTGTTGGCTAAAACAATAAAAGATTTTAACCCTGATATGGTTGCAGGGCACTCGCTCGGAGAGTTTTCGGCTTTGGTGGCAAATGGTACTCTAACTTTTGAAGATGGATTAACATTGGTTTATAAGCGTGCAATGGCAATGCAAAAAGCATGCGAAATTGAGCCATCTACAATGGCAGCAATTGTTGGTTTAGCAGACGATATTGTTGAGGATGTTTGCAATTCAGTTGATGATATTGTTGTTCCTGCAAATTACAACTGCCCAGGGCAATTAGTAATATCAGGTTCGGTTGCTGGAATAGATAAAGCGTGTAATACGTTGACTGAGAAAGGTGCAAAACGTGCAATTAAATTAGTTGTTGGAGGAGCATTTCATTCGCCATTTATGGAGCCTGCACGAGAAGAATTAGAAGCGGCAATAAAAGCAACAACATTTAGTAAACCCATTTGCCCGATTTATCAAAATGTAAATGCTCAGCCAGTTTCTGATCCTGAAGTAATTAAAGATAATTTAATTGCACAGTTAACATCTCCAGTAAAATGGACACAAATTGTGCAAAATATGATTGCCGGAGGAGCTACTTCGTTTACAGAAGTTGGTCCTGGAAAAGTATTGCAAGGATTGGTTAAAAAAGTTGATAGAAAAATGGAAACAGCCGGAGTTAACAATTTTGCAGGATAGCATGAATTACAGCATTAACAAAAAAGGATTTCATTTTAAAATGAAATCCTTTTTTGTTAATGTTAGCTGAATGTTTATTCCGTTTTCTGCAACATCCGGTAAATGGTAGATTTCCCAATTCCTAGCTTAGAAGCTACCAAACGTACATTTTGATTGTATTTATTTAGAAAAAAGATAATAATTTCACGGTTATATTCATCAAGCAATTTTTCGGTTGCTAATAAATTCTGAATGTTTTCTTCAACATTCATATTTAAATGAGTTGGCTTAATCGTGTCGCGAGTTGTCATAACACAAGCAAGTTCCATAACCGCCTTTAATTCTCGAATATTACCGGGGTAGTGATACGAGAGTAAAACTTGTTTAGCTTCACCTGAAAGGTTTTTTTGCTCCATGTCGTTTTCTTCGCAAAACTCATCAATAAAAAATTTGGCAAGTAAAATAATATCATTCCCTCTTTGGCGCAACGGTGGAACTTCAATGGGTAGTCCAAGTAATCTGTAATATAAATCCTGTCTAAACTTTCCGTCTGCAGCTAGCGTTGCTAAATTTTTATGAGTTGCTGTAATTATTCTAACATCCAAAGGAATATTTTTTAACCCACCAAGTC
Source organism: Bacteroidota bacterium (assembly GCA_030632865.1). Classification (GTDB taxonomy): domain Bacteria; phylum Bacteroidota; class Bacteroidia; order Bacteroidales; family Prolixibacteraceae; genus Draconibacterium. The sequence goes on along the minus strand of DAOVTY010000020.1, from coordinate 10,568 downwards.
GAACAACTTCGCGTTCTTGTATTACACGTAGTATTTTAGCTTGTGTATTTAGGTCTAGATCGGCAATTTCATCTAAAAAAAGTGTTCCGCCATTTGCTTGTTCAAATTTTCCCATTTTTTGAAAATCAGCACCAGTAAATGCTCCTTTTTCATGTCCGAAAAGTTCACTCTCAACAAGCCCCTCCGGAATTGCAGATACATTTACTGCAACAAAAGGTTTATTACTTTTTCTCGAGTTGTAATGAATCCCTTTGGCAACCAATTCTTTTCCTGTACCTGTTTCACCCGAAATAGAAACAGAAATATTAGTTTGAATTGCTTTATTCATCAAATCAAAAACATGGTCAATTTCGCGACTATTTCCTTTGATAAGATTTTTGAAATTAAATTTCTCTTTAATAGCATCTCTTAACAACAGATTTTCAGTTTCTAATTGATCTGTTTTATATATGTTTTTAATTATATTACTAAGTTTTTCGCGCGTGTCAGGTGCTTTCATTATATAATCGTAAGCACCATTTTTCATTAAATTAATAGCTGTGTCTATGTTTTCTTGAGCCGAAATGACAATAACATGTGCGCCTGGTAATTTTTGCTGAATTTTTTGTAGTACATCATGACCAGTCATATCAGGCAAAGTATAATCGAGTGTAATTACATCAGGTTTTTCATCTAAACAACCAATGAAATCTGTTCCGTTATGAAATACTTTTACTTGATAATTATCGTCAACTAACTGCTTTTTAAGTATGCGAGCGTAAAGTATGTTATCTTCAACAATAAATACTTTGTATTGACTATTGTTTCTGGAGCCAGTCATTTTTATATTCTTTTAATTAAAGTACAATGTAGGGAAAATTAATTCATTGCTTTATTTTCAAGCAATTATGTATAATTCTAAATAATTTATTTTGTAGTATTCTTAGGCTAAAATTTATACGCCGCTTTTTGAAGATCTTTTAAAGATTTAAAAGGGTTTTCCGGTTTCAGAATCTCGGCTAAATGAAAATGTACTTTTAATCTAATCTCCTTACCAATTTTTGTATCCATTCTGTCAAATGAGTGTCCTCCGGGGAGTGCTTCAAAAATCTCGTAATCAAATGGTTTTCCTTCTGCCTTTAGCGATTTAATAAGATGCTCAACTTCCAAAACATTTACATCGTCGTCGTTTGTGTTTGTATGAATTAGAAGTGGAGTGCCGTCATATTTTTCTGTATTCCAAACTGGAGAACGACGGCGATATTCTTGGACATTATCATTTGCACTTTCGCCAATGTGATAATCAGCTTCATATAAATCTCGGTAACTCTGTTTATGGTATCCCATTCGGGCAATTAAGTCACTAACCGGAACCCCTGCAAAAGCCACCTGATAATCTTTTGGATGATCAAAAATGTTCATTAACGAAATTAAACCACCATGACTCCATCCAATTATTCCAACTCTGTTTTTATCTATAAAATCGTAGTTCTCAATCATATAATTACGGCTGTAAAATACGTCTTCATTTTCTAACCCACCGTAATCAATTTTTTCGTAGTGAGCTTTGCCATAGCCAGTGCTACCACGATATTCAGGAGCTACTACAACATATCCCTGACTAATTAACTCGCGAACAATGTGCGCATAATATGTTGTTAAATCGCTATGCACTCCACCGTGTGGTAGTACGATTAATGGATATTTATTAGAAACATCTATGTTATTTGGAATAAATACGTACGTCCAAAATTTTACAGGGTTGCCAGCACCTTTTGCATTTGGGTTTTTCTCTTTCCATTTTGGTGGCCCATAAATATACAGCTTATCAACATGGGCAATATCTCCCACTTTATTGTACCATAAAATATCATCTATTAACTTTTCTAACCTGTCAATTTTATGGTTCATGCCTTCGTTGTATTGCTGAAGACTTTTTAGTTCATCTTGTAAACTATCTGATTGTGAATGTGCAATTCCTATTGTGAAGAATGGAATTATTAAGAGAAATAATAGCTTTTTCATGTTTAAATTTTTATCCAGTTTTGTACTAATTAAGAAATTGAATCATAGTTTAATTTAAAATCAAATATTAATTTTATAAATTTAGAAAAATCATTTAAAACTATATTATGAAATATAAAGCTTTCCATAAATTATCATACGGGTTATATGTTATTGCAACCGAATTTGAAGGTAAAAAGGCTGGTTATATTGGGAATACCGCATTTCAGGTTACTTCGTCGCCAGCACAGATTGCGATTAGCTGCCATAAAGAAAATGCAACTATAGATGGTATTTTAAAAAGTAAAACATTCTCTATTTCTGTTTTGAAAAAAGAATCGGAGACTTCGTTAATTGGAGAGTTCGGATTTATGTCGAGTAACGATATCGATAAATTTCGAAATATTGAAACTATAACTGCCCAAAGTGGAGCACCAATTGTTCTGAATTCTTCTATTGCCTGGTTCGATTGCAAGGTGGTTAATTCGGTAGATACCGGCTCGCATATATTAATTATTGGCGAAGTGTTAGACAGTGATATTATTTCTGAGGATGAGCCACTGACTTACGATTATTATCGTGAAAAATACAAAATGCTGGCACCTAAAAATGCACCAACTTATGTAGAAAGCGAGAAGCTTAAAAAAGAAGTTATTTCAGAGAATAAGGTACAAGAAGAACCTGTTTCTAAAGTTGAAGCAAAAAGTGAACTGAGTACACATACTTGCACAATCTGTGGTTTTCAGTACAATGAAGAAGAGGGAGATCCATCAATGGGAATAGCACCGGGCACACCTTTTGCAGAATTGCCCGAGGATTATAAATGCCCAATTTGTAATGCCGGTAAAGATTACTTTACTGAAGGTTAAAAAACAATTTTATATGCAATAATTTTATTGTTGAAAAAAGTTGAAAGCAAGATCATGTTTTAGGTCGTAGTCTAAATCTGCCGTATTTATTTCTTATGTAGTTGTATCAAGAAGTTTAATTGTTTTGCCATAATGGGTTATAAAAATGCGACCTGGCCAGTTTGAAAATACAAATTCTCCATCATTGTTTTTTTCCAAGCCATCTACACCTCCTGCATCTTTCAATAATCATTTTAATTTTTTTGGTCTTAATATCTACCTCATATATATTTGCATCACCAATAAAAAGCTTACCATTTTCAGCCATTAATCCATTCGGATTTTATAGAGGCTAGCCACTTAACCAAACTTTTACAGTGCCATTTTTTAATACATGAATTTTTGCTGTTCGAATGTCAGAGATAAATATTATCCCATTTTTACATGCCGAAACATCATTCAGAAAAACAGAATTAGGAACATCATATTTTTTAATTATCTCTCCCTTTTTAATATCTATTTCAACATTTTACGATATGTCTGAAACATATATATTTATTGTCAAAAATTGCCATTCCCTTTGGTGCATTTAAACCGGTTACCCACTCTAAAGTTTTAATATTCCCATTGGCAGATAAAATGGTAATAAAACCAGTTCTGTTTTTTTTAGCCGGAGCACCATTAATATTTGACACATAAATTACATCTCTTTCAGTATCATAAAGTACCTATTCGGGTGTTTTCATACCGCTTGTTTCCCAAACTTTTTCGAACTTTTGTGCTTGTGTTAATCCGCTGCTTAAAATTAGCACGAATATAAATCCAAATAAAATTGCTTTCATATTAATGAATTATTAGTTTTAAAAATTGTTTAATAAATAACGAGTTAGAGTGAAAAAGTTGACTTTTTTTGAATAAAACATTAAAAATATGAGATATATATTACTGCTATCTTTTTTAGTTTTCGTTACGTTTTTATCTAATAATCAGGATAAAAATATGGAGAAACTGTATGTTGGAACTTTTACTTCGGAGGGAGCAGAAGGAATTTATTTATGCAATTTTAATTCTGAATCAGGTGAAATAATGCTTGATAAAACTTTTAAAGGAGCTGATAATCCGTCGTTTTTAAAAGTTTCGGCAGATAAAAAATATTTGTATTCAGTTTCGCGAACAACAGAAGAGGTTGAGAAATCAGGAGGTTTTGTGGTTGCGTATAAAATAGGGGAAAATGGAACTTTGCATTTTATTAATAAGCAAATTGCAAATGGTGCTGGTCCCTGTCATATCGACGTTTCTGCTGATGGTAAATTTGCGGCCATTGCAACTTATGGTGGCGGAACTACTTCTGTTTATCCAATAAACGATGATGGAAGCTTAAGCTCAGTATCTTCTTTAATAAATAATAATAGTTTAATCGATTCGGCAGAAAATATTGTTTCACATGCTCATTCAATAAAATTCTCTCCATACGATGGGAAAGTTTATAGCGCCGATTTGGGTACAGATCAATTGAATATCTATTCAAATATAAATGGAGTATTGGAGACTGGGCAACAAAAGTTTGTAAAGCTTAAAAAAAATGCGGGTCCGCGACATTTTGAGTTTAGTGCTAACGGAAAAATAATTTATGTTATTAACGAATTAAATTCTACAATTTCAGCATTAAAAAAAGATGGCGATTTGTGGATTGAATTTCAATCAATATCAACTTTACCTGCCGGTTTTGATGGGAAAAGTTATTGCGCTGATGTACATATTTCCTCAGATGGCAAATATTTGTATGACTCAAACCGCGGGCATAATTCAATTGCAGTTTTTAAGGTTAATACAGATTCAAATGAATTAACACTTTTAGAAACAGTTTCGGTTGAAGGAGATTGGCCGCGCAATTTTGTTTTAAGTTCCAATGGCAAATTTATGTTGGTAGCAAATCAACGAAGTGGAAATATTTCTGTTTTTGAAATTAACCCGGTGACCGGAATTCCAAGTTTTACTGGTAAAGAGATTAAACTTCCTGCACCAGTTTGTCTTGAGTTTTTATAATTAGTCTTTGCAAGAAAATACCAAATACTGCGTTATTCTCATTTTGTAAACAGTCATCCCGAGTGCTCGGGACTCTTTGATTTTCAAAACTTCGAAAGCCTTGTCTTTGACACCTTCTTATCAAAGACTAAAAAGCAAGTAGTTTTCTTGCTGACACTAATTATTCAAGAAATAAAAAATAGAGGTATTTGAGTTAGGTTTTACTCTTAGTTTTTTTTATTCCTTTTCTTTGGTGAGGTTGAACAACATTAACTGAATTTGGTGCTAATCAATTTAATAAATTCATCGCGAGTTGCTGTTTTCTGGAATGCTCCTGTAAAATCGGAAGTGGTTGTTATTGAGTGTTGTTTTTGGATTCCACGCATTTGCATGCAAAGATGCTGCGCTTCAATAACAACAGCTACTCCAAGTGGATTAAGAGTGTCTTGAATGCAGTCTTTAATTTGCATTGTAAGTCTTTCCTGCACTTGCAGCCTGCGTGAGAAAACATCTACAACTCTTGCAATTTTGCTTAATCCGGTAATTATTCCATTCGGAATATATGCAACGTGTGCTTTTCCGAAAAATGGAAGTAAATGGTGTTCGCACATCGAATAAATTTCTATGTCTTTTACAATTACCATTTGTTTATAATCCTCTTTAAACATTGCAGATTTTAATATTTCAGCTGGATCCGTTTTATAACCTTGCAACAGAAATTGCATAGATTTTGCAACGCGCAATGGTGTTTTATCCAGTCCTTCTCTAAAAATATCTTCTCCTATTATTTCCAAAATATTTTTGTAATTTTCAGCAAGTTTTTTAGTCGAATCTTCATCGAATGCATCTATTCTTGTGTATCCGTTTTTGTTGTTCGATTCTTTTTCAGACATAGTATTTAAATTTTTATTTATACAAAGATTAACTTTTTTTCATAAAATCAGTATGAAAGGGTGTATGCTTTTTATAAATAAGAAATTTTATTAAACTTGGAATGCGAAATGAGTGTAATGATTTTTGATAAATTGGATGCGATAATTAAACGAACTCACTAGAAACGAATTATACAAAACGTGTGTTATCATTAAAATTAAACAATATAACCCAATGAAAATTTTGATTGTTACAGCAACCTGGATGGAAGTGAAATTATTAATTAATGAGTTTAATTGCCTAGAAGGAAAAAGTAATTTTTTTAAACAATATGAATTTGCGGGAACAAATATTGATGTATTAGTGTCTGGAATTGGAACTACATTTACAACATTTCATTTAACCGAAACCTTAAAAGATAACAGTTATAATTTAGTGATTAATGTTGGAATTGCAGGAAGTTTAACGCAAGAATTAAATATTGGGGAAATTGTAAATGTTGTTTCAGAAGAGTTTGCTGATTTGGGAATAGAAAAAAAGGAGGAGTTTTTAACCTTATTCGAATCCGGATTTATGGATTCCAACGATTACCCATTTGAGCAAGGGATTTTAAAATCTACAAATAGCAATGGGTTATTCAATTTTAAAAATGTGAGAGGAATTACAACTAATAAAAGCCATGGGCGCGAATCTAGTATTACTGAAATTAAGGAGAAATTTTCTGCACAGGTAGAATCGATGGAAGGAGCTGCAGTTTTGTATGTGTGCAATTGCTTGGGAGTTACTTGCTACCAGATTCGGGCAATTTCTAATTTTGTGGAGGCTCGCGATTCCTCCAAATGGAACATTCCGCTTGCACTCGAAAACTTAAAGGAGTCAATATTACCGATCTTAAGTAAACTTTCTGTTGCAGTTAATTGATTTTGCTACTTTTGTGCAAAATTTTTAGATATGCAACTTACACTTGGGTTTTCAACTTGCCCTAACGATACGTTTATTTTTGATGCAATGATACACCAAAAAGTGGATACTGAAGGTCTGCAATTTGATGTGATTTTAGCCGATGTTGAGGAGTTAAACAGAAACGCTTTTAACGGAACTATCGATATTACAAAACTAAGTTATCATGCGTTTGCTCACATTGCCACAAATTATAAGTTGTTGACTTCGGGAAGTGCGTTGGGTTATAAAAATGGACCGCTGCTAATTAGCAAACATAAAATTTATCCTGATAAAGTGGCAAATATCAAAGTTGCAATTCCAGGGAAATATACCACCGCGAATTTATTGTTAAGCATTGTTTATCCTAATTTAAAAGATAAAATAGAGTATATGTTTTCCGATATTGAAGAGGCTATTTTAGATGGTGAAGTTGATGCCGGATTAATAATTCATGAAAACAGATTTACCTACGAAAAAAAAGGATTAAAAAAAATTATAGATTTGGGCGAAGATTGGGAAGAGAAAACTAATAGTCCGATTCCTCTAGGGGGAATTGTTATTCATAGAAAATTTGATCTTAAAACTCAGCAAAAAGTAAACCGAGTAATAAAACGCAGTGTCGAGTATGCATTTCAAAACCCAAATTCTAGTTATGGATATGTTAAAAAATATGCACAGGAATTAAATAATGAGGTAATAAAAAAGCATATTAATTTATATGTCAATAACTTTACAGCCGATTTGGGAATTGAAGGTAAAAATGCAGTTGAAACTCTTTTCAAAAGGGCAAAAGAAGAGAAATTAATTACTTCGTCTCTGCATGATATTTTTGTGATTTAAAAAAATAATTTGTTTTAAGATTTATACAATAAAGATTTTAATGATGAGTTATAATACCAAAGTTAACTTATCGGGAATCAGAGTTTTTATTGAACTTAACAAAACCATTTAAGAAATGATAGTTGTTACGGGAGCAGCCGGTTTTATCGGTAGTTATTTAGTAGGAAAACTTAATCAGTCAGGGTATAACGATTTAATTTTAGTTGACAAGTATAAGGACCCTTGGAAAGATCTCAATCTTGTAAAAAAGAAGTATATAAAATTTGTTGATCGTGACAAAATTTTTAAGTGGTTGATTAAGAATGCGAAAGACGTAGAATTTGTATTTCATCTTGGAGCCAATACCGACACTACGGGCGAGAAAATAAAAATATACCAGCAACTTAATGTAATGTATTCGCAACGGCTTTGGAATATTTGTTCTGAATTAAATATTCCTTTTTTATATGCGTCGTCGGCAGCTACTTACGGAAATGGTGAGAGTGGATTTTCAGATTTACATAGAAATATTGCAAACCTTAGGCCTTTAAATTTGTATGGTTGGTCTAAACAGGATTTCGATGTTTGGGCTTTGAAACAATTTAGAACACCTCCGTTTTGGGCAGGTATGAAATTTTTTAATGTTTATGGTCCCAATGAATACCATAAAAACAGAATGGCGTCGGTTGTCCTTCACGCATACAAAACTATAAAAGAAAATGGCAAGATGGAGCTTTTTCGCTCGCATCACAGCGATTATAAAGATGGCGAGCAGAGTCGTGATTTCATTTATGTTGATGATATTGCCGAAGTGATGATCTATTTTATGGAAACCCAAAAAAATACTGGTATTTACAATGTGGGAACAGGAAAAGCTCGGTCGTTTTTAGACTTAACGACATCGGTTTTTAATAGTATGAATATAACTCCTGATATTTCTTTTGTAGATACTCCGGTTGATTTGCGTGGGCGTTACCAGTATTTTACTGAAGCTAAAATGCAGAAACTGCGCGACATTGGTTATACAAAACCATTTACAGAACTCGAAGAGGGAGTTGATAGATATGTTGGTAAATATTTGATGACTGAAGCTTGTTACTAATACCGCATTTATTTTTATCATCCTTGCTTTTTAGCCTTTTTTTATCATTCGAATAATTCTAATTTTATAGAAAATATTCAAAATGAAAAAATATCTTCTCCATTTTTTATTCTTGATAATTGTAGTAGGCGATTTAACTGGCGAATTGTTGCAATTAAAATGGCTTGATTATTCGTTTAAACCATTTATTCTAATTTGGATTGGCGGTTATTTTTTAATGCACGCCAGTAATATTGATAAAAAGGTACTTAAATTAGCAGTGTTTGCATTTTTATTTTCTTGGTTTGGCGATATACTTTTAATGTTTGGAGAAATAGATTTTATCTATTTTATGGTTGGATTAGTTTCATTTCTAATAGCCCAAATTTTCTATATTTCACTTTTCCTTCGCACTATTAATTTATCGGGCAAAATGCCTTTTTTGAAAAAGAAACCTGTTTGGTTAATAGCATACATTGCATTCGGCCTAATCGTTTATACTCTGTTATATAGTAATTTAGATTCAGTTCTTAGGGTTGCAGTTTTTGTTTACATGGTGGCTTTGCTGGGTATGTCGGCAATGGCGTTAAACCGTTTTGGAAACGGACATCCAATAAGTTTTAGGTATATTTTTATAGGGTCGATTCTTTTTGTTTTATCAGATACAATTATTGCATTAAATAAATTTATGGCGCCAATACCGTACGAAGGTATTTTTATAATGACAACTTATATCGGCGCGCAGTATTTAATTATGCGTGGTTTGCTGAAGCAGTATCAATAAAAAAATATAAATTGTAGATTGAAGTTAATAATTCAAATTTGCACTGATTTTTGAAATACTTTACTGTTTGCTATAACAATACGGTCTATAAAAAGTAAAGTTGATGAGGCCAACAAAATTCCAACAATACTTATTGGCACAGTTCCTATTCTTTCGAAAAAAGATTGATAACCCATGGAAACTCTGTTTGAATTTAATCCTGGTAAAATGTTGCTGAATTGGTTGTCAATAGTCATTCCAGAAGTAGAAACATAATATATAACTGCAAATAGTATTACGAAAAGTATTAATATTAGCCAGAAACTTTTTCCTAAAATTCTTTCAGATTTTACTTTTTCAAGCAAACTATCTTCTTCAAAAATTTTATTCATAACTCCGACTGAAAAATTAGATGTTGGCGATTCCAATTTGATCTCATTTAAGAGAGCTCTTAATTTTATATCTTCTAATTCGTTCATAATATTGTGTATAATTCTTCCTTTAATATTTCATTAAAAATAGTATAGAGTTTTTTGCGAACTCTGTGCAGTTTTACTTTAGTATTACTTGCAGATAATTTTGTAATCTTACTTATTTCTTCAATAGATTGGTTTTCGAAATAATAAAGTAATACCAATGTATAATCTTCTTCAGGAAGTTTATCTAAAGCAATTTTCACATACTTAACGCGATTTTCCTCAGGTATACCATCAAGATTTAATTCAGCTGAATCATCTTTAATTTCCACGTCGTTTGTAGATACAAAGTATTGCTTTTTCTTTCGCACTTCCGAAATGCAATTATTGTATGTAATCCTATACAACCAAGTTGAAAATTTTGCTGTACCCTTAAAAGTATGTAACGAATTGTATGCTTTAATAAAGCTTTCCTGCGCCATTTCTTCAGCATCTTCTCTATTTCTAAGAACTTTTAACGCGATGGAGAATACAATATCCTTATATTTTTCAACTATATACGAGTAGCTATTAGTTTGCCCGCTTTTTACTTTTTCAATATAATAAATATCGTCTTTTACTTCCATCTGTATCTTTGACGTAAATTGATTAACCAAGTTACAAATTATTCAATAAAAATAAATATTCTGAAAGTTGTAACCACATATATAAAACTACGTCAAAAGGTCAGAAAACAAAATTTAAACAATTTACAATTGAATATCATGGAAGTAATTTTTGTACCAATCTCAATGTTTTTAATGATTTTTGCAATATTG